>NZ_LCWN02000069.1:0-10977 GCF_002078205.2 Vulcanisaeta sp. EB80 | reverse complement strand
TCAATCAAATCATTAATACTTCCTAAGAAAGCCGCCGATTTATCAACATCCCAATCAACATCAAGGGCGAGGATTAAGCCCGTTTCCCTTGGGATCATCGATTAAAATATCGAGGTTTATTTTTAAGGGTTATTTATGTAGGACTTGGGCATCACTTCTTCTCCTCCTTAATTACGCCCATCTCCCTCAGCACTACCTCTAAGTCCTTCGTTGGTATCCCGCTGTATACTGACCATAGGAAGAGGGCTAGGGCTACTATGGCTGCCGTGATGGTGTCCCATGGGAATGGTAATGGTGGTGACTTCCACACACTAAATGGACCCACGAAGTCCAGAATCAAGACCGAGAACAACACCGCGAGAACCCACCAACCAGCCCTAATGTGTTGCTTACCCTCCTCATTAGCCCATAGATTTATTACCCACGTAAACGCCACAGTAACTATTGCCATGAGCACCACGTAGATCACGAACGGTGTTATGTACTTGGCACTAAGCGGTAGTGGTCCAGTTGCGTTATATGGCGTGATTATGTCGACATAGATCAAGAAATAGGTGGCTAGAGCTAGGATGACCCAGTAGATGATGCCGAAGATTGCGGCATTCGACCTCTTAACACCAAACCTATTAACCGCAGTGTACATGTAGAAGAAGGGTAAACCAGCAAGGACGAGTGCAGTAACGCCATACATTGTCGTGAAGCCTGACCAGTATGGGATTAGGTATGCAAATACGAAGGCTAGAGTCCCAAAGACCCAGGCACCGGGAAGCTTAAATGGCCTAGGGGCATTTGGTGCGGTCTTCCTAAGTGTCAGCATTGATGAACCAACAACGACGTACGTGAGCACCGTCGTCGAGCTTATGAAAGTAACTATGTAAACCCAGGCTGGGTACGGTATCAGGAATAATGCACCAATGAGCCAAGCAGCTATTGTGGACCACCTGGGCACCCTCCACCTATTAAGTCTCAAGAACCAATCAGGTAGGTGGCCGTCGGCAGCCATGCCGTAAAATGTCCTGGCACTGGTACCTGTGTAGATCCAGCCCGTCCCCGATGGTGAAACCATCGCATCTATAAGCAATACTATCGCAAACGCCATCAGTATTGGTATACCGCTTATCTTCATTATCTCATAAAATGGACCACTACTTAATACCGTGCTTGTCAAGTCAGCCCAATCACCTGGTTTAAGGCTTATCTTGGACCAATCAATGGCGCCAATAAACGCCACCTGAAGCAATATATAAATCGCCATGCAAATTATGAAGCCCAGTACCGTACCTAACGGTAAATCCCTCTGTGGATTCCTAGCCTCACCACCATACTCAATACCCTGCCTAAAGCCAAGGTATGCAAATGCAATGCCTGTTGTTGGTATCGCAAGGAATACTGGGACCCAACCATATGGAACGAAGCCACCGGGTAATGCCGTGAAGTTGGCTGGGTGCAGAAAGAGACCTAGCAATAGTGCTATCGCTAGTATTGGTATTATTAGCTTCCACCAACCAACACCAGTGTTCGTCTTACCCATAACATGAACACCAAAGTAATTTAACAGGAAGAAGTGTTAGAAAGGCAAAGGCAACTAAGCCACCCTCAAGGGTCAAGACACCAGTTGGTGTTAGTAGGCCGGGCACGTATGAGGCCATGTAGGTCACCACGGCTTCAGCCTCTGCAGCAGGTACAGTAATTGCGCCAAGTAGATATGCCCATGCAAAGATGAAGGATGTGAAACTACCATGGCTATACTGCGGATACCTAACGATAGCACCTGACTTAGGGAGCATACCACCCAACTCAGCGAATGATAAAGCCACAAAGATTAAGAATATACCACCCAACGTCCAGGAGATTATGGCCGCAGGACCTGCTGTAGCAGCGGCATAGAATGAACCAAACAACCAACCACTACCAATCACCGCACCTATTACGAGGTAGGATATATCGAACACATTCAAAGCCTTTCTAAGCTGTTTATCAGTGACCTAGGCCTTCTCAACACCGAGCCTACGTCCAGACTCGGGTGGTGTCGACATACAAAGTATTATCTTATTTAATCATTATTTATAAATTTTTCTCTAAGATAGTGTTTTGTAAACATTATCAAAATGGTTATTTTCATATATGCCTTATGTATGACAATTCAATTATTAAATAATGCCATCTTATGCTATTAATTGCTCGTTTCTATTCTAGATAGATTATATAGATATTGCTGTTCCAGGAATAATCTCTCTATCTATAGTGCTCGCGATTTCTTAACCGCACAGCAATTTTTAAGTGGGTATTAAGCACTATGAAGAGTGCAGGTGTTAGTATCGAACAAAATAAAAAGCCTATGTAAACTAGCCGAAAATGTGAGGATGGTCGTAGGTTTATGCAATCCTTTTATCTTCAGAGATATGTGGAGATTGGTAATGTCTCATCAATAGTTATTTATAAGGCAGCCTGAGACCTTTTCCTTTGGATGCTGGATAGGTGTTGTCTGGAGATTGGTATTACAACGAGCGGAGCTTCCGTTAGTTCCGTGCCCATTCAATTCTATAAGAGGAGTGAACACCTGGCCCTTGAGGAGCAGTTGGTGCTTATTCATGATCCATCCCTTGAGGATGAGTTGCTACTCGGTGTTGTTAGGGGTGTTACGAAGCTTGAGCCGTTGATTAGGGATAGGGTTAGGTCGCCGTTTGTCGATAGGCCTGAGGTTCTTGATCAGACGATACTCATGCCCTTCACTTCAGCTGTTGTGAAACTCTATGCATCAATAAGGCCGAGTACAAAGTCCGTGTTTGAGGTTAGGCATGTGCCCACGCCAGGCTCTAAGGTCTATGTTATTAAAGATGGCAGATTCCTTAGTGATTATGTTAAGGTTAATTTACCAATACTACTCGGTAACCATAAGTACAGCAACTGGCCCATTAACCTAGACGCCACTTTCGTAAATCAACACGTGGGTGTTTTCGGAGCCACAGGTGTTGGCAAGTCCAGGTTGGTTAAGGCTTTGATTGAGGAGTTGATTAGGGTTGGTAAGCATGTTGTCGTATTTGACCACAGTGGTGTTGATTATGTACCGCATTTTAAGGGCAGGGTAGTAACCTCGAAGGATATCGCAATTTCGCCACCAACGATAGCCTCAGTTATTGCTGATAAGGCTAGGTTGAATTGGCAAACCTTCGGTGAGTATCTCGAGGTTGCGGTGATAACGTATGTAAGGGGCGAGAGGGGAGTAAGAAGGCAGCAGGTGCAGTTGGTTGAGGGTAGGCAGGGTGACCAGGTGGTTAGGTGGGATAAGGCGTTGTTCACGAAGCACCTGGTTGATAGTATGAGGGGCCTTGGTGCCAGGGATTCGACTGTTGAGAAGGCTAGGCTCTTCATTGATTACTTCATAGAGCCTGAATTCTTTGAGGAGTTGAATAAAAGGGTTACCCAACCCATTGATATTGTGAATGAGGCTTTAAAATCAAACCTGGTGGTGATTGATCTAAGCCTAGACCCGGAGCTTGTTGTTAAGCAGGCCATAATTGCTGACGTAATCGACTCGGCATGGAGGCTCGTTAAGGAGAGGAGGGAACCATTGGACCTAGTCTTCGTTATTGATGAGGCCCAGAACTACGTGCCCGAGAACGAGTGGACCATATGCGGTGATGTTATCGAGACCACGGCTAGGGAAGGCCGTAAATGGGGTTTGTCGCTAGTTATAGCTAGCCAAAGGATTGCGAGGGATGTTAGGGCTAGTGTGAGGGCCAACTTGGGCACGGTCTTCTTCAGCAGGTTGAGCGCTCAAGGGGACCTCAGGGAGATTGCTGCATACATGGACCTGGCCGATGTTAGTGAATCCACGCTGGCGCAGTTGGGTACTAGGGAGTTCTACGTGGCTGGGCTCATGAACCCACTTAGGAGACCGCTCCTAATAAGGGTTAGGGATGCGTAAGCTCATCGTAGTTTTAATGTTCTTATTATATTGATGCTGCAAAGCACTCACAGGCTATACGGTTTAATTTTATTTCGTAATGCTAATTATCGCATCACCCATTTGGATTTGGGCGCTGGTCCATGTGCAATCATGCATTGAATTTAATCCTGGGCTAATCAAAATTACGGTACCATTATTTACATTTACACAGTTATATGCGGTTATGGTGTAGGGTTGGGTTGATGAGTAAATAAGGACTTTATTCATTACTGACCGTGACAGTGATCCCATGGCCATCGTTACCGTGATGTTGGCATAAAGTAAAGTTAGGTTATTACCTGAATTCTTCGGGTAAAGCGTTATTGTGTACGTGAGTGCCATTCCCTGGACTGGTATTGCGGATGTTGGTAACATTAAAGTGTAGTTGAATGTACCAGCCACATTACCCATCGAGGCTACGGAGATGGCATTTTGGAACTCATGAGTTAGGGCTGAGGATACGAGAGATAATGTATAGCCCGCGGTGTTTAAGAGATTCGTTGATATGTACGTATTTAAATACCATACGTAAAATACCGCAAGTCCTAGTAGGGCTATTGTTGTTATTATGAAGGCGAGAACGTTCATGAACAGTCACCTGAAGGTCATTGTTATATTTATGATTACAAGCCTTAGATTCATGACATTATTTATAGTTAGGCTCTTTGATAGGGGACCGCAGGTGTCGCTTATGGATACCGTTAGTGGACTTATGCTCGTGCCGTACATTGTGTATACCGATATGCCTGTTATATTGACAACAAGGGTATTCCTTAGTCCACTTTGGATTACATTAAATACTGGGATATAGACATATACATTGCCTGATCCATTAACCACTAGGACCCTTGGGAACAACGCTATGTATGTTCCGTACGTTATGCCATTCATTGTTGATGTGCCGTACTGAACTATTGATATTAATGGCGCTGCTGCATTCTGTATTATGGTGCTTTCCTTAATTACGTTATATGCACCGTTGCTTGATGAACCCCTGATCACCTGGATATAACCGCTGGGTAATGATGCGTAGTTTGGTGGTGTACCATAAATTAATGCGCCGCTTGTATATGTGGCACCATTTATTGTTATGCTACAGTAATTATTCACGAAATTGAACATTCCATACTGTGTACCTGGTATTGGATAAACAAGCACCGTTCCTGGGTTGTACATTGATGCTTCAATATCGTCAGCAACATCCGTCATAAAGGACTCAGCTAAAGATAGGGATGTTGATGCCGAAGCCTTCCCAAAATTAATCATTGATATTATTATGAAGATTGCAGCTAGGATAAGCACTACGGTTATGAGTATTACCGTTGTCACAACCTCGTTTTGACCCCTCCTAGACCTGACCGTAGACCTGGCCCTTTCCATTCCCAATCACCCCCCACTCAATTCCTGAAGAGCTATTAGGGCTAGGTAATAAGAACCATTCTGCAATTGAACGATTGTGTAAGCCTCGGCTGTTGGTGTGAATGGCAATTCTGCGAACCGATAGGCATAGTTTGGGGGTACGGCATTGCTGAGGCACCCATAATTTATGAAGACTGGGTTTACATAGGTTGTTGATGGGAGCGGGGCTATCCATAGGTCATAAATGACGTTGGTCGTGCTATAAAGGTAGTATGGGTTATACGGTGAGGTTTGTTGTATGCTTATGCCATTCAACTGCGTTGTTATTGATACTTGGCTTAGCTGGACACCAGTAATACATGGTGTTGCATAACTACTATTAAGCGTTGGCAAGTTACTCCCTGATAGATAATCATAGGTTAGGAGGGAGGTGGTTATGTTTATTGCAAAACCGCCAGGGCATGCTTGCAATGATGGCATTATTGTGAGTAATGATCCCGAGAGATAAGTATAATTACCTAGGAGAGATGCTTGATTACCATTAACGGTTAATAATATATTCTCATTATTCTGGTTGTACGTGTACGTTACTTGAATCGGTATTGTTTGTGATAATAACGTAGAACCACCACTCACGACATTAACAATAATATTCATACTTAACGTGAGTGTCGATCCAGGTATTGCAGATACGAACTTGGTCAAGAAGCCAAGTACTAACGGGCTTGTTATTGTTAATTCAGTATCTAATTGGCATGATGCCGATGAGCCCTCAGGAGTTGCTAGTATTAATGGTGTCGATGGAGATGCGCCACTACATTCTGTATTTTGTGATGTGAAGCCATAATATGTGGCGCTAGATCCACTAAACACGGAACCCCCATTATTCAGTGATTGGGATGCGCCAAGGCTCCTTATTTCGAATGTGCTTAGCCCACCGTATGGTGGACAGTACGGCGTCGTGCAGTACTGATTGGTTAGTGGATTGTATGGGTATGTGCCATTTCTCGACACGTACATCATCAACCTCGTCGACGTTGTCATAAACCAGATAACAGCGTTTCCTGTGTTTGGATCGTAACTCTGAACCCACCAGTAGACTGGCTTACCGTTACTTGTTGCGAAGAATACGTTTGATAACGGTAATGACGTATTTATTGAATAACCTAGTGGCAATAGCCAATTCATTACTTTAAGATTGAGCGTTAACTCGGCGTAACCCCCGGCACCTGTTGGGATTATCTGTATTGGTATCCCTACATAGTAGGGTGTTTCCGTACCCGTTATATTCAACGCCTTAGTAAGTGGTTCTACACAGAGAAACCAATTAAACTGTGGACCTATGGTTGTATCTATTAACTGCTTCAGGGCAGGCCAATTGCCCTGTTGTATGTAGTTTAGGAATTGCGGGTTTGCATACACGTCATAGAGTATGTTGTATGCATACTGCTCCTCACCAACCTGAATCTCACTCCTCAGTGTTGTCGCTGGCGCCTTGAACAGTATTGGCATCAGTACTGCGAGTATCAGTATTATTATTGTGGCGGCTATGGCCTCCATGATCCTAGCCTGACCCTTAACGGCTACCTTCCTCATCAGCAACCACCTATTGACGAACTTAATGGATAACACACACCATTTGAGTACCACAACGACCCGTAACTACAGTAGCCCCAGTAACTGCCATACCTAACAAGGAATAAGCCATAATTTACATAACCCGTGCTGGATTTGCAGTTCAATATTGTCGTTGGAGCATACGTGATTGGTAACGATTCGTGAGTTTGGCTTAGTGAGTAGTAAAACTCCACAATATTGTTGAAGTAGTGTGTGGGTAAACCAGCCTCATTTATTATACCCTGTGGTATTGTGTAATTAAGTGGTGTATAGCCTGTAACTACGTGTATAAGTGACTCCCTAACTGTGTATATTTGCAAATCCCTATGTATTGCAGGTATTATTGAAAGGCTTGCTGCAACATTAACTGGCGTTAATGCGATGTATCCATTGTAAGTCGATATGTCCGTGTTGTTATAGAATAGGAGTAGGGTTGGTATACCCGTGTTTGCCACATACGGAACTTCGGAAATGATATTACTGCTTGGGTTGTAGAGGAAGAGGATGTATGCAGCCATTGCCGTAATATTGCTTGCCGATAAACCCAGGTAATTAAGTGCGGCTGGTGAGAATGGGTTTAGCAGGGTTACTACATCGCTGTAGTTCAACAGCATTAGGTATTGGTTGTATGGGTAGCCTGTTGGTTGTGGTAGTGTTACGTTGAGTATTATTGCGTTGTTCGTTATGTTACACACGTTGTATTGTGCAGGTAATAAATTAACTCCATTACCTGTTGTTATGTTGAGTATGTTTAGGGTTACGCCTAAGGCTGGTTGATTATTTAATGATACTGCCACGTACACATTCGTGGGTAATACATACATGTTGGTTACCCTAACACTGGCACTGATTACCGCCGCATTCTGCAACATTACAATTATCCAAGGCCCAACAGGATTTTTGACTGAACCGCCCATGATGTATGCATAATTATTGAAATAAGATGAGTATGTTTGGGTC
Organism: Vulcanisaeta sp. EB80; assembly: GCF_002078205.2. Lineage (NCBI taxonomy): Archaea > Thermoproteati > Thermoproteota > Thermoprotei > Thermoproteales > Thermoproteaceae > Vulcanisaeta > Vulcanisaeta sp. EB80. Next base: position 3,092 of record NZ_LCWN02000069.1, on the reverse strand, counting down.
CATTGGGGCATTACGACATTCATTGAACCAACACTAACACCATTTATGTAAATGGTGGCGGTACCCGTTGAGGATATGAATGGGCTACATACCGTACTGCACTGAACCACTACCGTTATATTTAGTGGATTTGGCGGTCCTGACCAAATGCTATTCTTTATGGTTCCGGTTTCATTCTTTGGTGAGAATATGGGTCCAGGTCCTCCATATGAGTAATAATATTTATTACCGCTTGGGTACACGTTCACCCAATAACCTGTGGCGTAATTGTTTGGGTTGCTCGAATTAACGCTCTTAACTGTTGGGTATTGTGCTAGGAAGTTTATCCCCACAAGGAAGTTACTACTTGAGCTTATGTAAAATACGGCAGATACCTTAAACCCGTAATTTGCTGATGTGGGATCTATTGGGTATAGAAGCATCACTGGGTCTGCGTAATTATTGTTCGTGTCTGTTATTCCGCTATTGCCTATGGTAATGCGATTATTGACTAATGCGTTGTAATACGGTGCCCATAGGTTCATGGCTTGTCCTGTCGCTGTAAATGCGGGGTTTGTGCAGGTGTATGTATTTGATGCGAAGTTGAAAATGCACTTGGTGCTTATTAGGTAGTTCATGGTGTGTGTATTACCTATACATGTTGATGTCGTTGGTTTTACGATCGATGCTGTCAAGTTAAATGTATTCTGTAGGTTTAGGTTTTGTATGCCTATGATTGGCATGTCGTACGTGCTATTCATCATTACGTATAACGTGGTTTTACGATTATTTGCATATACATAATTAAGCAGTGATAGAGCACCGTAATAGTTCGTGTTTAGGTTAGCCGTGTAGTAGCCATTACTTGCTTGTATCGCTAGACCTGTTGGTGTATAGACAGTGTTAATTATTGTATTGTAATATTCACCAAGTATCGATGCTAATGATATAGGTGCTAAATTGCCACCCTGCAGTGCGGGTAATTGAACTGCGATTCCGTAATTGAGCAGGAATTGGCTGTAATTTCTGGTAAATGATAGGAGTGCAGTGTTCATCTGCATAGCTAGTCCCTGAACCACGAGTTGCGGATTGTACTTGAACACGAAGTATATACTCCTTTGGTACACGTACGCCGGAGTCATTATAAACACCCTATACAACATCGCTAAGACCAACGCAGCCACTACGACTATCATGGCTACTATGAGCAAACCTTGACCACTACTATGTAGGCTCACCATACTAGTCACCCCATTGGACCAAAGACGTTACCTCCATAATACAGATAAAGCGTTACGTAATACGCCGAGTCGCCTATATACACGATTGATTTAGCAGTACCTACGGGTGTGTATTTCTCAGAGTATCCAAAAATTATTTCCCTATTGCTTAAGTAGTACTCGGAGAGCATTCCGTATGGTATGACTATGATCTGCGTTAATGGGGTATTACAACTCGTGCTTTGGGAGTTCCTAGTAACAAAGGCTATGAGCAACATGGGGGTCTGAGGTAGGGCCCAATAACAATCCGCATAGTTATTACTTGACTGACTCGTCGTTAAATATTGACATGAGGTACTTGGATACGATACCGATCCTCCACCTGGATTGAGAGTGAAGTTTAAGGCTGAGAATGTATAGCCATATATTGACTTAAAGACCCCCACCACCCTAAGGCCGAGAGCTGTTTGACCAGGGTTGCATGTGGATATACATCCCTTTAAAACATGTGGGTGTGCAAAGATAACCCAGTTAATGTTGGATGCGTTTGGTGACGGAAGTATTACTACGGATAATAACGGGTTATTTGTCGAGTTGAAGTATAGTCCATGATCGCCCAAGCCACCGAGTGATGCGTATGCGTCTATGTAGTAGAAACTCGTTGATGATGGGGCTATGTTTATTGTGAATATAAATGACCCAGAGCTACTTGTAATGCCCGTTACGTTACCCACAACTATATTCTCCTTATTATTGCTCGAAAATGAAATCGCTATGTATGAGACGTAAACCGTCGCATTGGGTACTGGTTGTCCCGTGTCAAACTTTGTAACGTTAATGAGGAATGTTGCTAACTGGGTACCGTTTATTGGTACGATTTTAACCCTGAACACTGGGTATATCACTAACATTAAATTGTAATTCCTTCCTAAACCAAGCATTTGCTTAACTGCCGTATAATTAAGTAACCAATACGTTGGCGCTGTCGGTGTTAGAACCCAATTAAATGAGTTGTATAATCCCGTTATGCCGTATTGGTTTAGGAATTGTTGAAATCCAGTAGCCGTTTGATTGGCATAGCATACCGCCAGAGATGATTGATTATAATTTGCCAACTCCCAATAGGCTAATTCAAGTACCTTGAATGGGTCTAGGTGGTATGGTTGGTTCGGCACGGCTAGTCCGAAGGAGCTTAGTTGGCTTGCGTTTAGTCCCCAGTTTGGTGGGTTGCCTGGGTTCGTTATTATGTACTCCAGCAGTGATTGCGCCATGGCGTTCAATTGGAATGCGTTCACCTCGGAGCCTGCTGAGTATGAGTAGTTGGGGACGAGTAGGATGAAGACTATGATGGCCGCAATAATCACGGGTATTATAAGTACCAACTCGATTGCACTTGATTGGCCTCTGGTTGTTGTTTTGGAATTGATCATTATTACTAAATTGAATGTTACCTTTTTAAACCTAGCTGTCCTGCACCCACGTTAGTTCTAAATATATAAGGGTATTGGTTGGTTTTGCGTCTTGGATTCATGGAATTACCCGTGCGAAAGGGGCGTTGATGTGCATGGCGCTAAATATTTTAATAGGGGTTTGGGCGATGCGTTTTGATGGCTAGGCAACCGTATGTTTTTAGGAGTGTTGAGGTGCCGGATGGTGTTAAGGTTGATGTTAGTGGGAGTAGGGTTGTGGTTAGGGGTCCATTGGGTAGTTTGGAGAGGGATTTTGGCAACCTGCCCATAATTATTAGGCTTGGTGATGGCTCTGTGATTATTGAGTCGTACATGGCAGGTAGGGAGGAGAGGGCTGTTGTTGGTACTGTGGCTGGGCATATAAGGAATATGATACTTGGCGTGACTAGGGGTTGGAGGTATAAGTTGAAGATTGTGTTTTCCC
>NZ_LCWN02000068.1:0-11659 GCF_002078205.2 Vulcanisaeta sp. EB80 | reverse complement strand
ATGTGGATGAGCTACTGAGGTGGGTTGTTAATAATGCTTCATTGTTTGTCATCAATTTGAGGGTTGAGGATGGGCGTAGGGAGGAGTTGATTAGGGGTGCTGTTGAGGATGTAGTGGGGCTTAGGGTTGGTGGTGATTGGAGGGATGCGTTTATGGAGGTCATGCCTGAGGAGTTAGTTTATGAGGTCCATAGGAGGTTCTTTGATGTGTTCCTTAACCCGGTTAAGAGGGAGATAGTGATATCGAGGGATCCATTCTTCATAGCCGGTGCCAATGATAATTCGGCGTTGGTATTGATAGGTGAGGGTGGGGTTGTCTATTTGGCATTTAATGACTTTGGTGATGGGGAGAAGGGATTAGTGAAGGCACGTATTAGTAAGGGTTTATTGCTTACGTACGCTGTTGAGGGAGTTCCTTTTAGGGCTTTTGTAATTGATGAGAAATCGGTCGATATATTCAAAACGAGGCCATACTTCATACTCATACCCCTAAATGTGGATAGGGATTTGGGTAGGAGGTTCATTTTGAGAAGTGTATTGCGTAAGGATGTTGATGGTGAGTGGTCGGGGGAATTTAGGGAGGTGGATTATGATGAGTTTAGGGATAGAGCTTCCGATGTGTTGATACGATTTCTATTTCACCCAGTCGGTGGTTTATCGGTGAAGAGGGCTATAATATCGAGGGATCCATTCTCAATAGTGGGGTTAACCAATGAGTTCGCATTCGCGCTTATGGGCGAGGGCGATGAATTGTACTTGATATATAAGGATTTGGACGATGATGAGGGGATGGTGAGGACTTCGGTTAAGGAGGATTCCATAATATTCATGGGTACCCAATTATAAATTAATTAAAAATAAGGTTATAAAGCCCTGGACCTACGTAATTCGATGCTTCCTGATGGTATTAAGGTCATGAGGCTCAGTATTGAGGATGCACTTAAGGTTGCCGAGTCACTGTGGTATAGGCATATGGATAATACGGTTATAGCGGTTGCCCAGGATTGGCAGAGTAAGGACGTATTAATGGTGGCTAGTATGAATAAGGAGGCTGTCGTGAAGACTCTTACCACAGGCATGGTTCATTATTGGTCACTCAGCCGTAAGAAGCTGTGGCTCAAGGGTGAAACCAGTGGTCATTATCAGTACCTCATTGATTTCAGGATTGATTGTGATGGCGATGCGCTTTTACTCAAGGTTTACCAGGTCGGTAATGCCTGCCATCTAGGCACTAGGTCCTGCTTTGACGCGAGGTATGTGAATAAAATTAGGCTGGACACGAATTTCAATATAGGCGAACCCTGATTCCAGCCTCATTTATGTATGCCTTGAGTTTCATGATATTTATTATGCCCATGTGAAAGACACTCGCTGCCAGTGCCGCATCGGCGTACTTAAGCACTTCCAGGAAGTGCCTTGGCTCACCAGCACCACCGCTGGCTATTACTGGTATGTTAACAGCATTTGACAACTCCCTGTATAGGTCCACGTCATACCCGGATCTTGTACCATCGGTGTCTATGCTCGTGACCAGCAACTCACCGGCGCCAAGCTCCTCAACCGTCCTAGCCCATTCTATGGCGTTCAACCCAGCATTAACCTTACCGCTCATTATGAAGACCGACCAAGCGCTGCCGGCTTTCCTTGCGTCTATAGCCACCACAGTTGATTGGGAGCCATACTCCCTAGCCAATGTACTGACTATCCCTGGGTCTTTGACAGCCGCTGTGTTGACACTGACCTTATCAGCACCTGCCTTAAAGGCTGCGTCAGCATCGGCAACACTCCTTATGCCACCACCAACACCGAGGGGTATGTTTATTGCCGACGCTACATCACGCACAGTCTTTAGAAACGTAGCCCTACCCTGTATTGTAGCAGTAACATCAAGTAGAAACAACTCATCTGCACCCTCCTCCTCATACCTACCAGCCAACTCCACGGGATCCCCAACTACCCTAAGACCCTCGAAATTCACACCCTTAACAACCACATTAGCATCCACGTCTAGACAGGGAATTATTCTCCTTACTATATTCACAGGTCTCATCATATCACACCCTTGGTACTCATTACTTGGTCGCTAACAATCTGCATGGCCTGCCTGAGGGATAGCCCAAGGGCCTTGAATATTGCCTCAACCTTATGATGCTCATTTTCACCACCGAGTAATTTCACGTGCACGGTAGCCCTTGCCGAATCGGCGAAGCTCCTGATGAAGTGCGGTATCATATCCGTGGACAAGTCACCAACAGTATCCCTACTAAAGCTTCCGTCAAATACGAAGTAAGACCTACCGCCTAGGTCCACAGCCACCAGCGCCAAGGCATCATCCATCGGTACTATGGACCACCCAAACCTGGCTATACCAACCCTATCGCCCAACGCCTTATCCATCGCCGTACCCAGCACTATGGCCACATCCTCAACAACGTGGTGGTCGTCGAACCCTCTCAGGTCGACGGCGTTTATGCTTCCTGAGGCGCCCATGTAGAAGATCAGGGTTTCAAGCATGTGGTTCAGGAACCTTATCGGCGTATCCACCTTGATATCACCAGGCTCTAGCCTAAGCTCAACCCTAACCTCCGTCTCCCTAGTCCTCCTCTCAACAACGGCCTGCCTAATCATCCACATACCACCCTCTTAACATAGAGAGCATAGCCTATTATCACACCGTCAAAACCTAACTCCCACAGCTGTTTAATATCGTCGCAGTTCGAGATACCACCTGCGTAATAAATCTCCTCACCAACGCTCCTCAATGCATTAATGATGTCACGCCTAACCCTGGGACCCATGCCGGTCCCCTCAACCTCCACATTCGTGAACACAACAACGCCGACTCTGGGTAACCTATTCATGATGTCGTTTATCTTACCGGCCCTAACCCTCCAACCCCTAACAAACACCCACTCACCCTGAACATCCAATGAAACGCCAACCCTCTCCCGACCCAACTCTTCGACCATATCCTTAAGCGCATTGGGTTTTTCTACGGCCAATGTGCCGATAATGACCCTCCTGCAATGCCTAAGTAACTCCCTTGCGCTACCCGCGTCCCTAACACCACCACCGACCTGGCATTTACCACCCATGAAGGAACCAATCTTGGCTATGGATTCCGAGTTAACTATTCTGCCAAGCTCTGCCCCATCCAGGTCAACAACGTGGACGAGAGGGTAGTCCTTAACCAGGTTCAAAGCCTCATCAATACTAAGCCTAACCAACTCACTACCTCTGACTCCCCTAACCCTCTTTACAGCTAGGCCGCCGCTAATGTCGATTGATGGTATTACTAAGCCCCTCATGGTATCACCTTCTCGATGTTCAGGACCAGTATATCCTTCGCACCAGCCCTCTTTAGGGCAGGTAACAACTCAGGTAGTAGGTCCTCGGGGACTACGGAGATCACCTCCTTCATAGGCTTACCTGCTATATCCGCGATCGTTGGACCCTCCATCGCAGGTAGGATCTTAAGGACGGAGTCAAGGTGTTGTAGGGGTACGTTCATCAGCACGAGCCTCCTTCCACTTGAGGATAGAGCGCCCCTGAGTAGTAGTAGGAATTTATTGAGGTAATCCCTGTAATCGTCGTCTAAACTCCTAGGTGCTATTAGCACGGCTTCCGTCTCCATAATGATGCCAACAGGCTTGAGCCCGTGAAGTCTCAGCGTTGTTCCCGTGGACATAACATCAACTATGCCATCGGCAACACCGAGCATTGGCATGACCTCCGCACTACCCGTTATCCTGATTATCCTAACCCTCTTACCCAACCCGCTGAAGTACTTGGTGGCTATGTTGACGTACTTCGTGGCTATCTTAACACCATCCCTAATGTCATCAATGTCGTCAACGCCGGAACTACTTGGGAAAGCAATGACTAACTTACCCCTACCAAAGCCCAGCCTCTCGACGACATCCACGGAGGCATTACTCTCCACTACATAGTCAAGGCCGGTAATGCCCATTAGTACTGAGCCGGACTCTGTAATGCTTGGTATATCCTCAGGCCTAATCCTTATGAGGTTAAGCGACGGCCAGTTTGTTGGTATTACGAGGGCCTTCTCATCGATCGATTGCGGCCTTAAACCAATCAAACTTAGCAGGTTCATCACTGGTTCGACTAGGCGTCCCTTTGAGGGTATTGCCATTAGGTATGTTGGGGTTTGATCATTGGTTCAGGGTGGTCAATAGGGTATATAAGTATTACTGCATTATTAATAGTATCAATAGTACCAAGGGGATTACGTGCGTGAGAGGACGACCTCGGAGTGCTGGCCCACGGTTGCCCCCCATCTGGGTGGTACTACTATTGTTGAGCCGTACTCCTCAATTATCGCGGGTCCCTTTACCACCTGCCCCAGTACTAGGTCGTCACGCCAGTAAATGGGCGTCTCAAGCCAATCATCGAAGAAAACCTTCCTAAACGTCCTCGGCTTAGCCTCACCGCCAACACTTGGCGATTTAAATTTCGGCTTAACCCTCCTGATTACCGCGAAAACCCTTATGGTCACAACCTCCACGGGCTTATTGAGACTGAAACCATAGGTTGCCCTATGTCTCTCATTAAACTCCCTCTCGACATCCTCAATCCTAGCCGGCCTACCAACAGGCACAACCAATTCCCAACCCTGACCAACATACCTAACATCAGCCAACCTAACGAAGTAATCAACCCTACCCAACCTACTGAGCAGGTTCTCCTCAAGCTTTCCGAACCCATCCTCCAAATCCTTCGGGAACGACAACCTAGCCTCAAACCTCGAGTCAGCCATCAACAAGCCGAGTGCCGAGAATGCGCCAGGCTCTGGTGGGATCACGATCTTCGTTATACCAAGCTCCTCGGCAACGAAGGTTGCGAATTGAGGGCCGGCACCTCCGAATGCCATTAGTACGAAGTCCTTAGGATCCAACCCACGTTCGACGGTGACTAACCTAATGGCCCTAGCCATCTCCATGTTGGCCAACCTGATGGCATCGTTAGCCACCTGCACTGGATCGCCCAACCTAGCCAAGCCCTTGGTGGCGCTGTGTTTATCAAGCTTCATCTCACCACCAAGCAAGTACTCACCAATCCTACCAAGGACTAGGTTCGCATCAGTCAGTGTGGGCTCAGTACCACCCTTACCGTAGCATATCGGCCCCGGGTCAGCACCCGCACTCAGGGGCCCAACCCTTAGGGCATTGGCCTCGTCACGCCAAATTATCGTGCCACCCCCAGCGGATACCTCCGCTAGATCAATGAATGGAAACCTAACTGGGTATCCGGAACCCTTTATGATCCTACCGTGGTGAACCTCGCCACCAACCTCATACTCCGTGGTAACCTCCGGCTCGTGATTAACTATCGACGATGCCTTCGCCGTTGTACCACCCATGTCAAACCCAATCACATTACTAACATTGATGACCCTAGAGAACTCAGCCGCAGCAATAGCGCCAGCCGCCGGTCCTGACTCGATGAGTTGCACAGGCCTCTCAACAGCCTCCTCAGCATCAACTAAACCGCCCGCGCTCGACATTATGTAGAACCTCGCAATACCAAGCTCCCTGAGCCCCTCGGAAAACCTGGCGACGTAATCGCTGACTATGGGCATCAACGCGGCATTCACAACCGTGGTTGATGCTCTCTCGTACTCACGAGGCTCAGGCGCAACCCTACTGGATAAACTAATGTACCTAAAGTGCCTCCTTAGGACCTCGCCGGCAATCTCCTCATTACTAGGGTTCGCGTATGAGTGAAGGAAGGCCACGGCAACGGAAACAACCCCAACGGACTTGGCCTTAATCGCGTAACTCTCAACCTCGTTAACATCAACCCTCTTGGCAACAGTGCCATCAGCCAAAACCCTCTCATCAACCTCAAACCTAAGCTCCCTGGGAACCAATGGTTTAGGTTTCTCAAAGAATAAGTCATAGAGCCTAGGCCTATTCTGACGCCCAATCTCGATGACATCTCTAAAACCCTTAGTCGTGAATAGGACTATTCTCGGTAGCTCAAGACCAACCTGACCAAGGAGAGCGTTAGTTCCTATCGTTGTTGCGTGGAGAACCTCATCAATGCGATGCTTAGCCCTCCTCAAACCCTCTAGAACCGCAACCTCAGGACTCTTTGGCGTCGTAAGCACCTTAAACGATTCGATGGAGCCATCGTCCCTGAGAACCACGAAGTCTGTAAATGTCCCACCAACATCAACAGCTACAGCAACCATCCTCATATGCCTTGAGTGGCACTTATATAAATATAAAGCCATTAAGGAGCATTGGGATTATTATGGGGCATAGATTCAGTATTCTAGTACCTGGCGTGCCAATATATACAGACTTGGGTTTCGTTGGCTTTTGTAACATAGTGCTTATTGAGGCCGATTCAAAATACATAATCTTTGATCCTGGGCATTACGGCAATAGGGAGTATCTGCTCAGGGAATTGAATTCTAGTGGGCTAAAGCCTGGCGATATAGACTACGTAATAGTTTCTCACCTCCATTATGACCATGCCATAAACGCATTACTATTCAGAAATGCCAAGGTTATAATATCAGAAAAGGAGAGAAACTATGCAATGAATCAGGCAAATGACCCATACATTGCAGACTTCCTGCTTCAGGTACTTAGTGATAAGTTAATCCTCGTACATGATAATGATGAGCTTCACGGTATTAAATTCGTCGAATTGCCTGGACACACTGGGGGCACCATGGGTGCATTATTAGATGACGGAACAGCAATCGTTGGGGATGCCATTAAGTACGTTGATGATGCGGTAAGGAGAAAGACGTCATTCGCATATTACAACCTAGACGAGGCAAATAAAAGCATAGTTAAGATACTGAGTTTAGCTCGACTGATTATTCCAGGACATGATATACCATTTTATGTAATAAATGGAGAGATAAAACCTGCGAATCAGATGCGAAATAAATTATTAATATATCTCAAGGGAGATCTTGATATATCTATTTTTAAGATCTCATAAAATCTAAATAAAACTACCAAATAATGTCCCTAAGCTAAATCTAAGTTTAACTTTAATATCAAGTGCTCGAATTACTGACCATAATGTTGCACTATTGCTACTTATTACAGGTTTTCCAACGCCTTTTTCCAGCTGGTTTATTATCTCAAAGGTTCTCCAATTAGTACAGGATATGAATAGTGCATCGAATTCATCCTTAGCCTGCCTTACAGCGTTTAAGGCTGCTTCATATGCTGTTCTTGGATCCAGGGCACCTATTACGGTATTATCCACAATACCTAATCCCCTAATGTCGATTACCCTAAAACCATTGGCTTCAAGAAACTCTCTCTCCTTTACATTCAACTCATCAATATATGGCGTGACAACCAGAACATTACGCGCATTCAAATGCTTTAAGGCGTCTAACACAGCGCCTGCGGTCGCTACGGCCTTTATCCCCGTAATGCCCTCAATCCGTTGCTTAATTTCCTCATGATGCTTAGGTCCTTTAAATAAACTTCCTGTTGTGCAGGCATACGCTATTACGTCAACGTTGGCGGTCCTCAATTCCGCCGCCGCTCTTTCTGTTTCCTTTTCCATCTCCTCAAGACCCTTTAAATTAACCTCCCTTAATGTAATCCTAGCACTATGTATTGTTACGTCGGGTTCTACGAATATCTTATTGAACTCCCTCTCCACGGTAGTGTTTGATGATGGAACTATTACTCCGACCTTCACCCAGCTCATATTGCATCCCCACTAAATTGTTGTCTAAAAAGTTTATTACTTTGTTGGCAATAAATATTAGTATTACTACATAGATATTTATAATAAAATCATAAATTATGTTTACGGGTATCGTAATGATAATGTTTAAAAGTAAAGTTGCACTAGAGATTAAGATCTTTATGGTCTCCATGAGAACATTAGCAATAATCAGTACAAGTGTAGGTATTGCATTTGAATGGTATGATTTCTTTCTATATAGTTTATTAGCACCCGTATTGGCTGAATTATTCTTTCCATCTAAAGTACTCATTTTAGCAATATTATGGTATTACTTGGTATTCCTAATAGGTTTCTTGGGCAGGCCATTGGGTGGTATTATCTTTGGGCATATAGGTGATAGATTAGGTAGAATTTATGCTCTATACTTTACATTATTATTCGCTGGTATTTCCTCTTTAGTTGTTGCTTTTCTACCTACATATTATCAAATAGGCATCGTTGCTCCCATAATATTAGCCGTAATGAGATTCTTGGATGGAGTCGCCCTAGGTGGTGAGTGGGGTGGTTCATTCTCATTAACCTCAGAATACATAAATCCAAATAGGAGAGGTCTTTATTCAGGAATTCTTCAATCCACAGTCTCGATGGCGTCATTATTGATTAGCGGTTTGGTCTTGCTATTAACGTACTTAATGGGTACGGCTGGGTTTAAATCCATTGGTTGGAGAATACTCTTTGGCATAGGGTTTGTAATAGCAATACTAGGTGTTATCGTTAGACTTAAGGTTGAGGATTCACCAGTATTTAAACAATTACAGAGTAAGGGGCAGATCGTTAAGAGCCCCATCTCTGAGGCGATAAGGAAGTACTGGAAGTTGATTCTCATTGGTTTATTCTTAGTTGGCGTATTTAATGGTATTTGGTACTACATGAATTACTCATTCTCAATAGTATATGCCACATCGCTCACTAAGGAGTTCGGTAAGCCGTATGTATCGTACGTAGTGACGCAGTTCGCGATCCTAGTGGTCTCAATAATAGGGATATTCGCCTCGATATTCTTTGGTTATCTCTCCGACCTATTCGGTAGAAGACCTCAAATGCTTGTTGATGCCGTATTTGGCATTGTATTTGCTGCACCGTACTTTCTAATGTTAATGAGCGGTAATCCTGCATTAATAATTACAGCAATAGTCCTTGGAGGCTTATTCGTTTATTACCTAGCTGGTGCAATTACACCAATAGTCCTCGTAGAGATGTTCCCACCACAGGTCAGATATACCGGCATCTCGATGGCGTACCAAATAGGTGTTGGTTTCCTGGGTGGATCCGCGCCATTAATAATGACGTACTTAATAGCAGCAACGCATAGCCTATATACACCGATGTACTTCATGATAGGCACAGGAGTTCTAGTGCTAGCTATGGTACTACTTGTTGGAGAAACCAAAGGTAAATTATACATGGGTGAAGAAATATTAACAAAGTAAGGGCTTAAATTATATATTATTTCATTAAGTATTTAAAATCAATATTTCATTCAAAAATTATACCCTCATTATTACGACCGTGCTTGCTTGCATTAGGTCTCCCCATGCGTGGGCCAGGCCTGTGTATACGGGCTTCTTTACCTGTCTCTTGCCAGCCTTACCCGCTAATTGCCAGTATATCTCGGCAACCTTCATCGTTCCTGCCGCGGCGATGGGGTTGCCAACGCCTAGTAATCCTCCCGATGGGTTTATTGGTAAGTCGCCATCCCTCTGTGTAACACCCTCTCTCGTTAGTATTGGCGCCTCGCACTTCTTCGCCAAGCCAAGACCCTCCATGTGATGTAGCTCCTTGTAGTCAAAGGGATCATAAACCTCAGCCACATCTATCTCCTTCCTTGGGTTTGTTATGCCGGCCATTCTATACGCCATTTGGGCAGCTACGTTTGCGTACTCGGGGAATGCCAAGTCCCTGTTTGTCCATGATGTTGTGTCCAGAGCCCAACCCACACCATCAATCCACACGGGAGTATCTGTCTGCCTTCTGGCGATATCCTCGCTTGCAACAACGAATGCCGCCGCGCCATCGCTAACCGGCGATATATCCAGCAACTGCACTGGCCATACTAGTACCTCGCTCTTTAGAACATCATCAACCGTTATGTTGGCCGCAACCTGGGCTGCCGGGTGGTCTAGGGCGTTGCGCTTGTTCTTCACGCTTACGAGGGCTATGTCCTCCTTCTTAACACCGCACTTATACATGTACCTGTGCATCTCCATTGCGAATATCCAGATCAGGTTTGGTTGCAGCGGGACCTCGGTAACTGGGTCCCAGATGTACCTGAACACGGCTTGTGGGTGCGGTATGTCCGCATCACTCATCTTCTCCTCGGCAACGGCAAGCACGGTTTTGCAATGCCCACTCGCCACATGCCACCAGGCGGCTATGGGCACCATAACGCCGGTAGCGCCGCCCACGAAGACCCTCATTACCGGCTTATTGACACCACCTGCACCATCAGCTAGGTACTCACCCTTCATGTGGATACCATCGAATGTGTCCGGTGCCGAGCCTATGACCACACAGTCAATGTCCTTAAGCGTCAACCCAGCCTCTTCCAGGGCTTGCTTCGCGGCTATCCAGGCCAACTCCTTTGGTGTTTCTAAGAGCCTTCTCCTAAATAGTGTTAGTCCAGCCCCTATTACCGCAGGCCTATGCTTAACGTAGATATTCCTACTCATAGTAGTAACCACCCCATGGAATTAATAAGTATTACCAACACATGTGGGGAAATAATTATGGGCGAGTTCGCCATCCACATCACCTACTAAGCACTGCAACTGCACTCGTTGTTGTGGGCACGCCCCTCCAACTATGGACCACAGCCCTCTCAGCCTTACCCAACTGCGCCCTCCCTGCCTCACCCCTTAACTGCAACACGGCATTCAGCAACCTAGCTAACCCGTGAACCTCCAGTGGAACTCCTTCGCCAAGAGCGCCACCGCTTGGGTTTACGGGGAATAATCCATCCCTATCGAATGCACCCTCAAGCAACAACTTATGAGCCTCGCCTGGCGGTGCCAGTTTCAAGGCCTCAATGAACTGGAGTTCCTTAAAGCTATACCTTGCATCAACCTCGGCAAAGTGCAGTTCCTTTATTGGGTCCTGAATACCCGCCATTTTATAAGCGGCCTCGGCAGCCAACATGGCATGCCTCGGGAACTCCCAACTATGGTATTCGAGGGATGGATCCTCAGTGACCCAGTGAATACCATCAACCCACACGGGCGTGTCTGTAAATCTCCTAGCCACATCCTCGCCAGCCAGGACAACAACCACTGCAGCATCGACAAAGGGTGCTATGTCTAGCCTGGTCAGTGGGGATACTGAGTACGGCATGTTTAGCACGTCATCCACAGTTATATTTGCACCATAACTAGCCCTCTCGTTAAGCAATGCGTTCCGCTTATCCTTGGAGACAACGTACGCCAACGCCTCCCTAGGCACATTATACCTACTCATGTAGGCCTGTGCCTCCAGCGCCGCTATTGCGTGGTAGTTTGGCATGTTTATCGCCCTCGTGGTTATTGGATCCATCGCGAACAAAATAATATCGTGCATATTCACAATGTCGCTAGGCTTCGCGTGGGACTCGGCAACAACAACGTCGAATTGCCCAGTCTTTATCATCATGTAGGCACTGGCAACGCATTGAAGTCCATCACCTGGTGTTGTGAATACCGGCTTCAGTGTACCACCTATGGGTTCCGGTGCAAATTCGTCAGCGATCGCTATACCTTCCCAAAAATCCTCCTGACAACTGGCAAATGCGTCAACATCGGTTCTTGGGTTTATACCACCCGCGTCCTCATAAGCCCTAACCGCTGCCTCGAACATCATCTCCCTGAAGGACGCCTCCTCCACCACGGGCCTAAACCCGTACCAACCAACACCCACAATCGCAACTCTCCGTGACATAA
>NZ_LCWN02000067.1:0-11941 GCF_002078205.2 Vulcanisaeta sp. EB80 | reverse complement strand
CAGCATTAACACCCAACGCACTCTTATACTTATGATAGAGCTCGTGCCCTGTCCCTTTGAAATCAACCTTGCCCGATGCCCTATACTGCACAAGCCTAGCGTAGTTTAACTCATTCCAAAGCCTAGCAGTAGCATCGGCGATTCTCCGCAATTTCCTCTCCTGAGGGCCATTAGGCAGTAGCCTAAGCCTAACAGTGCGCATTTCCTCACTCCTTGATTTCCTACCCTTCGATTTAGGGGTGAAGGAGGATTGTGTGCCTAGGGTGGTGGAAACAGTGGGTAATCGACCCACCGACTCATCCGAAGAGATTGAACCCCCTCTCGGGGGCACCACCCTAGGCACCGAGAAAACACAGCAAAAGGGGGAATTAAAACATAACCAGAAACAAAAATACCAACCAAAAGACTAAAACTTTAAACAAACCAAGAAACAACAAACACCACAAACTCCCACCCACTAGAAGGGGCGAGGCTTGTCGCTCGTTTGGCCACATGAATCTTGAATTTACGCTAAGTATACCACTCCTTTAAATACATCTCACAGCGTAATGTTTTAAAGGGGTTAGGTAGAGCCATGCCTTATGCCCATTAGTGACCCTGAGAAGCTTAGGATAGCTATTGAGCATAGGTTTGGTTACTGGATATGCAGGAGGTGTGGTGCACGTAACCCAATTGGCGCTGAGAAGTGTAGGAGGTGTGGAAGTAAGGATTTAAGGCCTAAGAGGTTTAAGCACTAACCCTACTTCGCTCCTTACCATATGATGCCTCCATGAGTTTACTCAGACCTTGTGGTACCTCCATACCCCACTTAGTGAACGCATCCTTAATGCTTATCAACCTACAATCCTCCGTATTATACGCATCCCTCAACTTATCGAGACCTCTACAGTAGTCTGGGTGCAGCTTAGGTAGGTTTTCCCAAATCCACCTGGCTGTTATTGGGAATTTGTCCACCAGCGTGTTGAACATCAGCCAGGCTACTAGCCTAATCTCGTGGAAGGCCCCAAGCCCAGTCCTGAGGGGTATGAAGTTTAGGAAGAATTCCCTGGCGTTCATTTGAACCCAAATCCTACTAGCCATTGCGTTAGGTAAAATGTACCTAGCATCCTCGGGGACCATGGATCCCCTAGCCTTCACGTAAACTTGACTAGCTGACTCTAAGAATGGGGCAAGCTCATTAATCATGCTGGGTGGTAACACGTAGCGTAATTGACCCTTTGCATAGTCCACGTACCTCTGGCTCTCCTGCCAGTAACTGGCCAACCTATGCCTAATCAACTCATGCGTTAAGGCCCTACTACCCTCAATAAGCCAACTAGCCCCAGCAAATTCAAAGACGCTGTGGTGCCCATCCCTAAGGAAGCTCGTTATCCTACGCCTAACTATACCTGGGTCGTTCCTCACCCTATCAAGGGCCTTCTCAACCGTATACGCCCTATAAATCACGTCACTCATGGCCGCTGTAAACTCCTCACTACCCCACGTCATTAATAATGTGACTGAGGGTTTAATCACCGGGTAACTCATGTTAACCTGATCTCTAGGCCTAAATAACGCTTATAAGCGCTACTCTAGGTATCTCGCTTATGATACTTTTTGGAGTTTAACCTTAAGATTACGCCGCTGCTACATGTACATTTAATAATGCCTAAAACCCATCCCTCATGGTGGGGTCAATTTGTTGACACGCCATGGACTCTTTACTTTCCCTTTTTAACCAAGCGTCCTAAGCACCTTAACCATCTCGTCAACGTCCATGTTAGTCATGGCCAGCGGTATCTTCTCCCTCCTAGCCACCTCAATACCCAGGTAATCTGGTTTATCTAACCCATGTAGAACCACTATGGATGGTTTAAAGTCAACGAACGCCATCATAGCCTTTATAGCCACTAATGGTGACCTACCGTACCTGGTGTTGACGAATATGGCAGCCCTCTGGGTTGTTGAACCATACAGCTTGAGGTATTCGTAGGATGGGACATCGAGAAGTAGTTTAATGCTATCCACTATGGTGTAGCCGTGTATATCCATCCTGGTGGCTGGAGGAACCACCAGCGATGCGTTAATAGCCCTCAAGAAGGATTCAAGGCTAATGGGGTTTACGTAATCCCTCATATCAATCACAGCCGTCATGTACCTATCACCAGCCGACATCTGCTTAATAAGCAGTTGGAGCCTGGAACCACCCCTCTCAAGTTCAATATCTATTAGGGCCCTAACAAACCTCTTAACGAAGTATGAGCCGGGGGACTTCCTCCTACCCGACTCATAGTCACTTATCACGCTTGGGGTTGTGGACAACTTGATGGCCAACTCCGTCTGAGGTATGTTGAAGTACTCCCTCCAACGCTTAAGCTCCCTACCCGGGGACTCCGACATCACTATTGAACCCGCTATAAACGTAGCCACCTTATCAACCACCGCACTCTCAATAACCTCCTCCACAGCACAGAAATCAGTGAGTTATTTAATATTTTTCGTCCACATGGCAGCTGAGGTTACTTAAATAAACCTCTCATGCGCACCACCCAACATGCTACTAATTAGGGAGCGTGAGGTGGCCAGGTTGTTAACGTATGATGAGGCGATAAGGGCCGTCGAGAATGGGTTCAGGATGCTTGGGACTGGTAAGGCTGTTAACCTACCCAGGCGTAGAGTGGTATTGCCCGGAGCAGTGCTCCACGTCCTTCAAAGTGGTGCCCTAGGCGATTACAACGTGGCTGGCCTGAAGGCATACCTAAGTACCAAATACGGCACGAGGTTTGTCGTCCTGCTCTTCAGTATTGAATCAGGTGAGCTGCTCGCCATCATCGAGGCCGATAGACTTGGGCAAATTAGGACGGGGGCAGCCTCAGTGGTGGCCAGCAGGTACATGGCTAATTCAATTAGGGAGATTGGAATAGTTGGGTCAGGTAGGCAGGCTAGGGCTCAATTTGAGGCCTTTAACTCACTGGGCGTGTTAAGTAGGGTTAAGGTTATCAGCAGGAGTAGGGCTCACGCCGAAGCCTTCGCATCATACATAAGGGCCAGCGGCGTGGATGCCGTGGTTGTTGATGATTATAGGGAGGCGTGTAAGGTTGACGTCCTCATCACCGCTACGAACTCCAAGGAGCCATTCATAAGGGGTGACTACCTGCCTGAGGGTATACACATAAATGCTATTGGGAGTAACTGGAGGGATAGGGCTGAGTTAACTCAGGATACCGTGAATAGGGCTGATGTAATAGCGGTTGACGATGTTGAGCAGGCAAGGGAGGAGGCAGGCGACTTAATAATGGCCGGGGGTGATGTGTGGAGTAAGGTTGTTCCCTTATCAGACATAGTCACGGGTAGGGTTAAGGGTAGGTTAAATGCAAGTTCTATAACAATATTCAAGTCCCTCGGCATATCCATAGAGGACGTGGTTACTGCTAAGGTCGTTTACGACAAGGCCCTTAAGGAGGGACTGGGGTTAAGGCTTGAGTTCAGGGGAATGTTCGACTATAGCCAGTAGTCTAAACTCATAACCGTAGGTACAACCACCCCTCCGCCATTTTCCTAACTACCTCCCCAACCCCAGTATTAACTGCCGTAATACCATTGATTAAATCATCATAACCAATGTTGTTAAGCCTCATGGCGTACCTACATGCTACAACTTTAACCCCGTTATCCATGAGCCCCTTAATATCACTCTCAAATTCACTACCCTTGATGAGAGCCTTTACCGCTGTTTGGTGAAACACCACCTCAACCTCAACACTGCCTAGGTCACTTAACAGGTTTCTGCATGATATTAATGCTGCCTTAACTTTATCTAGTTCTGATACCTGAACGATTACTCTGTACGTCACATCAAACCCCCATACATGGTTAATGTATACCCTAGATAAGCATTATTTCACATACATCTAACTCAACTGCATGCTCAGGGGTCTAATGGCTACCCTTAATGCCGGTAAGCGGTATAATTGTGGTGGTGGATATCCTGTAGCCGTTTATGTCACCCTTAATAACGTATTCAACCTCAAGGGGGGCTATTAGCGGTTTACCGACCCTATCTAAGTCATCTAGAGCTATCCTTGGGCAAGCCTCAACGACTATTGCATCTGCATTAATACTATTCAACGTATCTGGAGCTGCATCATCAACGTAAACTATGAACGCCTCCCTACCGCTCTCCATTAGCCTACGCTTAACATCCAACGCATGCCTGATGTTACCTTGACCAGGCTTGCTGGTTAACACAATAGCCACTCTTCTAGCCTCAATGGCCTTCATCAATGCGTTAACCTTTAAGCCAAGGTACCTCCTGTAAACTGGCTCAACATCCTCAACAACTAGCCTATGCGGATCAGCCACAAGGACCCTTGAACCTGGGTTGATTAGCTTAGCCGTTAGGGCATAGAAGTATCCCCCAGAGACGACAATCATCCTATCAGCCTTAACCGGCATGAAGCACCCGGTGAATGGTCCAATGGCTGTGCCATGTATTTTCCTGGCTAATGATTCGGCGTACAATTTATATAATAGCGGGTAGAGCAGCATTGAGCCCTCGTAGCCACTTAACCTAAGTGATAGTGAGTTTACAACGTCCTCGTTGGGTATGTAGTAGGCTGGTAGTACGTACGTCTTAAACCCCTTACCATTGATAACCGTTATCTTACCCTTCTCAGTGGTGAAGCCGTTAATCCTCATGAGCAATTCCACGTTGCGTGGTAGGGCATGCCCAATGTGAACTAGGTCAAAGCCGGGGGGCGGTGTGGCTAGGTCGCATACACCCCAGGCATTCCTACCACTAACTATGACCTCCCCCACGCTGTGTCTCTCACTCAATAGCCTAGATAACTCAATTGCGGCGTTAATTAGGCCTATTGGCGCCTCAATCATTATGTTCCTACCTTTAACAAGTTCTGTTAATTCCTCAATGCCGTCTATCACCAAGTCCCCAATCCTCATCATTGGCGATGCAGCTCTAGGTTAATAAACCCTACATAGGCTGCTTAATTAGGATGCGCAGTGAAGTGAAGTATGGATACTACGATGTAGCAGAGAGGATAACCGTAATGTCGGCATTAGCCGTATTATCAACGGCAGTCGGAATGGCCTTTGGGGAACCCACCGAATCCATAATACTAGTCATAATAACCACGTTACCTATGTTACTATTCCCTCCAGCTAAGAGCCATGCAACGGTTATCATACTTTACCTAGCCCTAGCCTTAATCACCTATAGTAATGTTAACTCACTAGGACTCCTAAATGAGCTAGTGGTGATGGTGGGTATTCTGGTGGCGGTTTCGCTAACCATTTTTCAACTGCCCACCTGGGCTCGCTACTTGACATTAGGCATCTACTACGTGCTCGTGGTTATGTCATCTGCTAACGAATACTCGCTAATGTACATAATCTTCAGCTTCCTACTGCTTACCTACATCTCAGCGAGGGCGTATAGTGGGCCGCTTGAATTACCGTACAGGTACCCTACGTGGGTAATGTACACCCTTGCGTCGGCGCCTATCTTAGTCGCAATATTGAGCTATAGGCTAGGTGGAGTTACCCAAGCATTACCAAGCCTACTTGCAAGCTTCACGTTAATCACACCTCTAGTTAAGGCGAGTAGACCCAGGCGTGCACTAGCCATAGCGTTATCACTACCGTCAACGTTACTAATGCCCACTGCGTCGATGCTCATAATCCCAGCGTTGGCATCCTTTAGGAGACTGAGGTTTCATAGGGGTGTACCGCCCCCCGAGACCTGGGTTGACGCTTGGATCAGTGGCAGGTACTATGTTGAGAGAGTAATTGACACAGGGGGCTTCAGTTATGTTCTACTTGGCCGCTATGGCAATGAAAGGTATGCTATAAAGGTCCTTAGGTACACAAGCCCAGGCAACACACCCCTGGCCAGCGACCTGAAGGTTGTTCAATCGTTTAAGAGGGAGATGACGAGTTACCTATTAGTTAACAGTGATAGGGTTGTTAAGGTTTATGAGATTCACATAAATGAGGATAAGTTGCCCTACAGGAACCTTGAATCTTACCTGGAGGACCCACCTTACATTGTCATGGATTACATGGAGTACAACTCCCTGAGGCATTACCTAAGGCAAGTGGGTAGGTTAAGTCTAAGTGAAGCCATTAGGATAGCCCATGAGGTAGCCTTAGCCCTAAAGGAACTTCATGAGATGGGAATGCTTCACCTTGACCTTAAGCCCGAGAACATACTATTCAAGGATAAGGACAGGAAGATAATTAAACTTGGGGACCTGGGTGCGTCAAAGGTTTATGCAGGACGCAGCGTCGAGATATCTCAGTTCTCGCTAGCCTACTCAGCCCCAGAGGTCCTTATGAATAAGGCCGCCACTGATAAGGCTGATGTCTACTCGCTGGGTTTAATAATCTATGAAATGTTAATGGGCTTTAACCCACAGCAGTACGTGTTGAGGGGGCTTCTACCACCCATGGACCCAAGCATACCTCCACCTATAGCTAACCTGATTTTAAGAAGCCTAAGTTTAGATCCTCAAATGAGGCCTAGCATAGGTGAAGTATTGGCTACACTGGAGATGTACATGACTCAGGTTAATGAAACTCAACACACGGGGCATTACATGGGTGGTTAGGCGCACCTTAACGATCTTAACCCTAATCCTGAAGCAGGTTAACCCTTATTATCGTGTACATGCCTAACCTAACCACCAAGCCATCCTTCAACTCAACCTTGTTAACACGCTCAAACATGCCGTTATTATACACGTAGGTGCCATTCTTACTGTTCAAATCAGTTAACACCAGCGAACCGTTAACATCCCTACTTATCACGGCATGCCTCCTTGACACTGTTATATCCGGTATAACTATTATGTTCTCCGGCGCACGTCCTATGGTTACCGAGTTGAAGTAAACCATATCTACATCTATTGATGTATTTTTGAGCGAATCAACAGTCGACTCTATGAAGGTTATCCTTATCTTGTTAGCCGGCTTCTGCTCAACATGCCTAGTGGTCTCTGAACCAAGATCCTTCACGCTAACGGTAGTATCGCCCTTTCCACTATTCTTCATTATGCCCGCCTCAAGTCACAGCTTAAATATTTTACTAGCGTAATACAATTAATCATTTCCCTCCCTAATCAATGCACCAACACCCCCTCCATTAATATATTATGAGAGTCACGTTAGACTAAGGCTGGTATAATGCTTACCACGGAGTAGGTTTTATTATGATATTGTTTTTGCCTGTGGATGTTGAGGTTTTTAAGAGGGTTTTGAGGGAGGTTGCTAGTAGTGACCCAGCTTTCATTAGGGATGTTTTTTCTTGATGCGTTGAGGGGTGATGGTAAGGCTGTTGAGGCTATTGTCGACTTAATAACGAAAAACCCTGAGGCCAGGTTAAGACTATGGTTAAATGTAACTAAGATTGTCTTTAACTTAACCTGGTTATCCTTATCCTAACGTTATTGATCCATATTACGTGTGTTTCACCAATGCTTAAAGCCACTGAATCAACCTCCTTCAACATCCCCTTATCCTCAATCATCAATCCCTTGCCTGTTACGACTAGGTTACCCTCATTGTTAATGAACGTAATGGAGACATTACCTACCTTGGCTGGAAGCGTTACATCATTACCTTTGCCGCTACCCACCGTGACCTTATCCCTCACAAGCAAGCTCCTGCTGAACTCCACCTGAGGCTCTATTATGCTTATTACGACGCTTGGTATCCTTTGGCATGTTGCTACATCAACAAGTACAGTCATGTATAGCCCAAACCCTAAGGCTGCCCCCATCAATACAGCGGCCATTATGGCGTATAATGATTGAAACGATATTGCTGAGAACGTTGCAATGTACAGCAGTGCAGCTACCCCACCAACAAGTTCATTAGCCCCCCTGCAGGTTATGATCCTCTCCCTAACGTAGACTCTCATTAAAAGTGCCATTGCCGTGGAGACCAGTATGAGGAACAACATGACCGATAATGATGTCCCTATGCCTATGGGTATCTTAAACATGAACCTGTCTAGTATATCGTAAAGCATGACCATTAGTACCAGTAGCACTAGGGCCGGTATGTTGCGTATTACTAACGACTGAACTTCTGATGTTAACCTAAGCCTAACCATGCTCAACACCCAGGTAATCTGTTATTCGACTGATCCTACTTGGCATGAACCTTAAAGCCCCCTTGTAGGTGAGTAGCCTATTCAAGAGCTCATGAACCTCAGTACCCTTTCCAATCGGCCCATTTTCAAGCGCTCTTCTAACGGTCTCCCTTATATGCCAATTACCGACGGTTACGAAGTAGCTTGGCAGAACCTCCCTAAATATGACCACTTCCGCTGTCCTACCAGTCTTATTAAGGTATTCAAGTATGGGTAACCTTGCAGCGTAGAATCCACCATCCATTTCACTAAACCTTCCTCCATAATCCTCATCAACCACGTGGATCACGGCGTCTTTACCGGTAACTAGGGCTGAGGATGGGTACCAGATCTCAATCCACCTAGCCCTATAGGCACCTGGCCTAAGCATTATTATGAACCTGTTGCCTAAGTATTCCCCATAGAAGAGGAGCTCCTCGCTAAGCTCAGGGAGGCTAAGTACCCTGCCCCTTAGCCTACCGCCTATTATTGAATCCACGGCCGTTATTGACCACCTAGTTGGTACAAGTCTCCTTCTCCTCCTCTCACCCAGCATACCCATTGATAATGCCCTTATTAGCGTGTAGACGCTTAAACCACCCTTGTAGGCCTCCCATACGGCATCAGAGGCCTTAGCATCATCATTAATCAGCCTGTCGATGACCCTAGGGACCTTGGGGTTGCTGGATACGTTGATCCTAAGCGCCGTCGCTGCAGGTGGGGTAGGTACCAATAGCTCATTGATACTGAGCCCTGTTAACTTACCCTTAAGCCTAGCCTCCATGTCAACCGGCTTCTCCGAGACCGAGGCTGGGGCCAGTTCATTGTCGTATAGGGCTTGGGTTTCATTAACCTTAATCCTCATTGAGGCTGCAACCATTGAGGATCTGAGTTTAATTATGTCATAGAGACTCAACCTACCCCACCACCCGCTGGGGTCATCGTAGTACGCGGCATTGATGCCATGTATATTAGGTGGTATGTTAAACATGACCTTAACCACGGGATAGCCTACCTCCCCAACAACCACGGATGGGGGTGATGAACCATCTACATGCCCATTAATGTACCTACCCACTCTGCTTAACGCCAGCCTCCTCTCAAGTATCGGGCACCTTGGCAATCCACATAGGTTCCTGTACCCCTTGCATACTAGGCACAGTTCAGGCTTAATCCTAATACCAGTCACGGCTACCTGAATTACCGAAGGGGGCGTTTAAAATTGTTTCATCGAATTAAGCCGGTGCCTTAGTCACGTTGACCGTGAATGAGAATTCCTTAACCTCACCAGGCCTTATGACCACCAGTCCCATTCCATTATGGTATGCATCAGGGGCACCACTCATCGGTTCAACAGCCACTGCACCTGGAACCCCCGTGTAGACCTGAAGATACCTCATGTTAACCCTAGTAATGGTTATGCTTGAGTATGATGATTTAAGCTGTATTGGATCATCAACGATGAAGCAATCATCCCAATCACCCCTAGTTAACTCACGCCTTATGAGCCTACCTGTGGGTATCTTATCTACTGCCTCGCATTGATAGGACTCACCACCAGCCTTAATATCCCAATCACCAGAGACTAGGAAGTATGGATGGGCACCAACGGTTAGTGGCGCATCTGATGAGCCAATGTTTTGAATCATGAACCTGGTTGTTAAGCTGTTACCGCTTAACTCATACTTAACAGAAATGTCCAGCACCGTTGGGTAGCCGCTATGCCTAAGCACGTAATTAAGCAGAACCGAGCTTATTGTCGATTCCTTAACCACGAAGTCCTTATCGAGCACAAGGCCGTGAATAGCATTATCCTCCCTAGGGGGCCACCATTTAACCGGTAAAGTGTACTTAACACCGTTGAACACATACTCGGCCCCACGCACCCTGTTGGCATACGGTATGAGAATCGCCATACCACCCCTTGTAGGCATGTCAATGTTACCCCTCAGCACCACATCCCTACCCCTAATGCTCCATGAATACAGGTACGCACCCCTCTCATAGATCACAACCTCGGATTCACCATCCCTAAGCCTAATCATGTCCATACACTCAGTTAACCGAATTAAAAATATTATTACTATGCAGGAACCAGTCCCTACTTATTAATCAATACCGTTAAAAAGGCATTTAACTAAGCAAGTTTAACGCCACTGACTCCCTCCTTGTCTTTTGGTTTTTCGCTTTGGGGGGTTTGGTTGTTGCCCCGTCTGCTACAGGTTGGTGTCTTGCCTGGGATGGTGGGGATAGTGGGTATCGCTTCACCGACTAATCTAATGCAAGGAAAACCCCTCCCAGAGGCGCCACTCCAGCTACTAAACATCTCAGCACTGCTAGAATTTAAAACATCATCATGGGACTCACAAAGTGGAGCAACCCCGCCCAACAAGGGCAGGGAGGGGGTCATTGCCGAGGATCTATGAGTAATGAAGCCAACACACCTATTTGATGATCCTCTTTATTCAACATTCTAATGAATCCACTGTGTAGGGTAGGTTTTTATACTTCCGTATAATGCGTCGTGTTATGCATGAGCTGCTTTACTACGTACTACTTGCCTTTGCGGTTAGCTTCATTAGTAATGCAACTCCATTCTTTGGGGCTGCCTACACGGTCTACGCTTCGCTCGTACTTCTTGACCTTAGGCCCACTATACCCCTGGTGGCCCTTTTCATAGTTGTCACAGCCCTGGGGGCTGCCGTATCCAAGAACATAATGTACCTCATTGGTGTTGCCCTCAGGAGGCCCATGTCTAGGGGTAGGAACATGGCGTTGTTGAGGGGTTTACTTAAACTGGGTTACATGTGGCTTATAGTGGTTATCCTAGCCATAATACCCGGGCTACCACTTGACGACTACGTCTACGTGGGTACTGGGGCGGCTGGGGCTAGTTTAACGAGGTTAAACGCGTACGTGCTGTTGGGTAAGTTAATTAAGAGTGCTGTTGAGATTCCCATAGAGTTAACCATGTTTAGGGCCGCGTATGGGGCAACGTCAATGCTTGGCCTAACTAGACTGGACTTCCAGGTCGCCTTTGCAGTAGCCTTCACGGTGGCTGGTATCATGCTTTATAGGCTGGATTGGCTTAGTATGTATAATTGGCTTAGGGGGAGGATTAGCCTACTCCCGAAGGTACCAGAGGCGGAGGATTAACGCACCCTGAGCCTAAATCCACCGTCAACGGGGATGATGGCTCCATTAACCCACTCGGATTGATCCGATAAGAGCCAAATTATGACACTGGCAATGTCCTCAGGGGGCGCTGAGGGATCACCAAGCTTCCTCGTACTCCTCCAATCCCTCCCAGGCTTAAAATCATGCCTAATACCCCCTGGCGCAACAACATTAACCCTAATACCCCTATCCAGCAACTCTGAGGCAAGGGTCTCGGCAACCCTAGATAACGCTGCCTTGGAGGCTACGTAGGCCACGTGGTTGGGCCAATTGGCGTATGGACCCCAGATTGCCGTTACCATCACTATTGAGCCGCGTTTCATTAATGGTACAGCCGCCTTCACCGTGAGTAGGTGGGCTGCAAGATTAACCCTAACCATGTTGAATATATCATCCTCACTAACCTCACTAATCCCACCCTCAACATACCCACCAAGCACAGTCACCAAACCATCTAAGCCGCCCAATACTTCATAAGCCTTATGCACCGCTTCCTCAGCCGTCTCTCCGGAGGCGGTAGGTGTTAAACCTCCACCGTCTCCTTCTCGACGGTCTCCCTGGGCCCCCTCACCGCAGCAGCTCCCGCCCTGTCGCCAGGGGTTCCTTGCCACTGCGGGTCTCGGAAACCCAGGGTAA
>NZ_LCWN02000066.1:0-11960 GCF_002078205.2 Vulcanisaeta sp. EB80 | reverse complement strand
GGTGGTGTGTATGTTTATAATGTTGGTAATTGGGATACGATAAGTGTTAGGGAGATAGTGAACGTCATACTCGAGGTATCGGGCCTTAGCCCCAGGGTTACGTATAAACCTGCAACACCCGATGGTAGGGGTTGGCTGGGTGATGTTAAGAAAATGTGGCTTTCCATAGATAGGATCGTTAAGGAGGTGGGTTGGAAACCAAGCGTTAACAGTAAGGACTCAATAAGGTTGACGGCGGAGGCGCTATGCAGGGAGCTCGGTGTATGTGAATGACTAAGGTTTTGATACTTAGAGCACGGGACAAGATTAAACCAATACAGGTGAGAGGCATCGATATCGTGCAGATACCAGTCATATACACAGTACCCAACGAGGAAGCAATAAACACAATATCCCTGGCTGGTGTCGATTATGTAATTGTAATGAGCTCAATGGTCGTCAAGTACCTCGGGGACAAGTTAAAGACTGAGTTGGGCGATAATACTAGGTTGATAGGTGTTGGACCTGCAACATGCGAGGCCATTAGAAGATTGGGGCTCAATTGTGAAATGCCCAGTGAATACTCGAGTTATGGGGTTGTTGAGCATATGAGGAATGTGAAAGGTGGTAAGGTTGTGATTTTAAGGTCTAGTAAGGGCAGCGATTACGTGAGGACTGAATTAAGCAGGTTGGGCTTTAACGTTAATGAATATGGGGTATACGACGTTATGGTGGACCCCATAGCATCTAGGATAGCTTGTGGGCTCGTGGATTTCGTGGATTTCGTGGTTTTCATGAGCCCAATGACTTACGAGGCAGTTAGTAACTGCGCTAGGGATGCCCTTGGTAATAGGGTTGTTGTGGCTATAGGCAGAACCACGGCAATGAGGCTCCTGAGGGATGGTATAAGGGCATTGGCACCACACGAATATACACAGGATGGCGTATTAGGATTGATTAATCAACTGACCACGAGCAGCGAATCGCCGGATTGAATCGTGTAGTTGTTGCCTGGATTTATCAGAACATCGCCACCCCTAACTACGCCGATTAAAATACCCCTACCACTAATTCTTAACTTTTCCAACGCATCACCAAACCTTAAACCAATAAAGTCTTTGGGATCCATGATATCAATCCTCCGTATTAGGTTCATAAGCGCTGATGATGTGCCTCGATCGAAAATTTCCTTAGCAATTACGGTGGTTGTGAAGGAACCAAGAGATACTACCGAGTTCGCACCTGCGTTAAGTACATACCCCACATTACCCTGATTTAAAACCTCGGCTATTATGTACGAGTCCCTATTCAACCCCCTAACACTCATAACCAACAGAGCCACCTTAGCATCTGATGTTACAGGGTCTTGCTCATCAAACGGAAGTATAATCACAATCGAGGCCTTGTCAACACCCGCCCTAATTAAATCATCCCTATTAAATGGATTACCACGCACAAACTCCACATCACTAGGTAATGAGGATGGTCGCTCCCCATCATATAAATACGTAATATCCCAGAACCTATTCCTTCTCTCCATGTTATTTATAATCTCTGTTATGACGTTCAAAGCCTTGCTCACACCGCCGATAACGACGATATGTCCACCCCTTGAACTTGTGTGTCGCCCCAGATTCCTCATTATACTCGCGCTGGTTAGTTCGGTAGCTATTGAGGCAGTTAATAGACTAACAACAGCAATACCCAGGGGCATTATTACCATATCAGCCACTCGTCCCCAAAAGGTTGCGGGTACGATATCCCCATAACCAACGGTCGTGATCGTCTCCATGACGAACCAGACAGCGTCGAAATAATTTCTAATGCTGGGGTTATGGCCATGTTCAATAATGTAAATTACTAGGGCGCCCGTGAATAATATTGCGAGGAACATTATTAGGGAATAGAATATGAGGCTGCGCGCAACCCTGCGTATACGCCGTAACAACCTCATTAAATTAATCGAGGTAATCACATAAAGGTGATAAGGAGACCAATTTTAAAATGCTTACCCACAACCCTAACACCTTAATCCAACCCAAGTTCGAGTATAAAGTAGGATATTAAAAAGCCCTGGTGGGCCCGCCGGGACTTGAACCCGGGATCTCCCGCGATCCAATGCTCAAACCAACCACCGTCAACCGAGCAACGTCAGGCTTGTGCGGGACTACCGTCCCTGGGCATCCTACCAGGCTAGACTACGGGCCCAACACCAGATAATTACCGTGCCTTTTTAAGGTTTTTGTTCCTGGCTTTATAACAGGTGGGAGTAACCCTTTAAGTTTGCCTGCCATTGTGTTTGTCTGGTATGGTGGATATTGTTGCCCTCGGTGAACCACTTGTTCAGTTCAATGCCGTAACCGACGGACCCCTAAGGCATGTTGTTTACTTCGAGAAGCATGCGACGGGCAGTGAGGCTAATGTCTGTGTCGCTGCTGTGAGACTTGGCGTTAGTTGTGGGTTGATTACTAGGCTTGGTATGGACGAGTTTGGCTTATTCATATATAATTGGTTAAGGGGTGAGGGTGTCGACGTTAGTCACATTAAATTCGACCCAGAGAGATCGACAGGCATATACTTCGTACAGAGGAACTACCCACTGCCTGGTGTTAGTGATGTTGTTTATTACAGAAAGGGCTCTGCAGCGTCGGCAATGAGCACTGAAGATATTGATGATGGTTATGTAACTAATGCCCGTTTGTTCCATACCTCAGGCATAACATTGGCGATAAGCGATAGTGCCAGGGAGACTGCCATTAGGGGTATGGAGACTGCCAGGAGGGGTGGTGTTCTTGTTTCGTTCGATGTTAACTATAGGAGGAAGCTTTGGCGTAGTCCTAGTGATGCCATCAATGTTTTATCGAGTGCCCTTAGGTTTGTTGACATTCTATTCCTAGATGATGATGAGGCAAGGTTACTTCTCGGTGTCTCAGAGCCCGATGCTGTTTTTAAGGAGTTGAATTCGCGCTTTGGCATAGGTAGGGTTGTTCTAAAGCTTGGTTTGGAGGGTTCGATTGTGAATTGGGATGGTAAGGTGGTTAGGGTTAATGCGTACAAGGTACCCGTTAAGGACCCAATAGGAGCCGGTGATGCCTACGCTGGCGTATTCCTGGCATCCATACTCAAGGGATTAAGTCCCGAAGAATCTGCGAGGAGGGTCTCTGCGGCTGCCGCCATGGTGGTCATGGTTAGGGGCGATGAGGAGAACCTACCTAGGGAGGAGGAATTGGAGAAGTTCTTGTCTGGCTATGGTAGGCAGGTTGATCTTAGGTGAACCATTAGCCACATGGATTGGTTTTTAAATGCGTGAACCTGCTATCACAATGTGCGTAAGGCCATAATAGTGGGTGTAAACGAGATTGGCGTTTCTATAGCTAAGCTACTTGTTAGTAATGGTTACGAGGTTTCAACAATATCGAGAAGTAGGGAGGAGGCAAGGATTTGTAAGGGCATGCCCGTGTACGTGTATGTTGGCGACCCGATAAGTGAGGAATTATTAACGAAGGCTGGGATCGACGAAGCCGAACTCGTAGTCTCGCTTTATGATGATGAGACGAATCTCAGGGTTGCCGAGCTCGCTAAATCCCATGGCGTTCCAACAATAGTAGTTCTTAATTATAATAAGGAGAAATACCTGGATAGGTTTATTGAGTTGGGTGTAATTGTAATTCCAATAGTTGACGCCGTACTTTCTAAAATCGCTCATTATGTAAGGCCCCAGTTTAAGCAATTATTATTTTCTGACGAGAATGTTCAGGCTTATTACGTGGTCATAAGTTCGGAATCGCCTTACATAGGGCAGGGTATTGATGAGGTGGCTGGGAAGTGTGGTGTGGCAATACCATTGATAATTAGGAATGGGGAGGTTCTCTTGGCACGCGAGGATTTAAGAATTGAGGCTAACGATAAGGTCCTCATCATCGGTGATAGGGATTCGGTGGTTGATTGTATCGAGAGGATCTACTAACCCTATAGATTAGTATACCAACCAAAGCCCATATGAGGACAACCACTAAATACAGTGGCTTTAACAAGGCTATCAATGCCATAGCCATTATGTAAATAATGAACCCCAATATCGATACAATGGGAACCCTAACACCCCCAGGGTAACCTCTGGCGTGCTGTAGTAGCGAACCAACTCACCCTCTGCGTTCCTAAACCTTATGAGGGATACCATGGTCATTAGGTACACGATTGTTGATGATACACCGTAAGAGCCGGCTATAAGTTCCACATTACCTGGTGCGACGAATAACATGGCCACGAGTGAGGATGCTATTATGGCGATATAGGGGGTCCTGTATCTACCGTGAACAGTACTCAAGGTTTTGGGTAATAATCCGTCCTCGCCCATGACGTAGATATTTCTCGAGAAGTCAACAATACCGGCATTAACCGCAATCAGTAGCACTATAGCTACCGAAACCGCTATGTACGTGCTTAGGACCACGTTGTGTACTAAGTGCCTAGCCAAGGCGCCTATTGGGTCGTTAATGTTCGTGGAAATCACGAATATGGAGTTCGTTAGAGAGGCTAGTAATGATAGAGCCAAGGCTATTGCCGTTGATAGTGATGAGACGCTAAATATAGCCCTCGGCACGGATACAGAGGGTGCCAATGCCTCACCTGTTGATTGGGCGATTACATCAATTCCAGTATAACCGTCTCTCCGGAGACGGTGGGTTGTGTTCGTTTACCTTCAGTGGTTTTGTGAACCACCGTCTCCTTCTCGACGGCTTCTCCATGAGCCACCCCCAGCTGCGGGAGTGGGTCCCCGCCTGTCGCCAGGGGTTCACACCCACTCCCCTCACCGAAGGTGGCCCTAACGGTCACCCTCGCCAAGCTCATCGGGATCATCCCTTCTAAGAAAGTCGAGGATGGGCTTTAAAACCCATCGCCTCACCACCAACGATAATAAGCGTTACGAACAATCACGAAAAACCAAAACTGCCCCTCAGGGAGTAGGCTAGTCTACTCATTATGTTGTTAATTGATGGGTGTGTCGCTGTTGTCACGGGTGTTTTCCCAGTTAGTAATGATAAATAACCTATGATTAGTAGTGTGGATATACCGAGCAAATCGATTGTCAGTAGGGCTAGGTTAAATCTCGCCGAGGTCTTTATACCAAGTATATTCACAACCATTAATAATGCAATTATAATAATCGAGACTAGGGAATTAATGGGCCATGTGGATAGTAAGGGGATGAAACCGCCAAGGTAGTTTGTGGCACCTAACGCACCGTATGCAACCATTAATATTTGATCAAAGCTCAATAACCAACCTGCTATGAATCCCATTGAGTCGCCCAACTCACGCCTAATATAATAATAGGCACCGCCTGTCCTCGGTATTGCGCTACCGAACTCAGCATATGCAAGCCCCACTATCCACATTGATAGGGATCCTAGGAGCATTGTTACGATTAGTGATGAACCTGAGTAAAGAGCCACAACACCGAGTATGAAGTAGTAGGTTGACGACACGTCTGAATACCCTAGTGCTACCAAGTCGATAGTTCTAAGGTCTCTCCTTAACCATGTCATTCTCATTAGCGATACGTTTCGTAAATTGGTTTCTTAGTTTTAATAATTATTCATGAACTTTCCACGTTGGTTTCACGGGCATGCCTTTTAAGGGCTCTTTAGTTTGTGGTGCCTTGTATGAAGGGGTGGGTGGTAGGACTAATAATAGTAATAATAATAGGAGTAGTAGCATATCTGGTACTTAGCCACGGCATGGTAATAACGCCAAGCGGCTCAAGTACTCAAAGTCAGGTATATGTTTACTTAAGTGATAAGCCCATTAAGGTGGACCACTTATATGTGACGATAAGTAAGGTGTTGTTCCATAAGGAGGGTGGTGGCAATACCACGTGGATCTCCTGCCCATTAACCAGCGAGACCTTTGACCTGGCGCAACTTATTAATACGAGCCAGTTAATGGCGCAGTGCACCTTACCCAATGGTACATACAACGTAATACGCCTGGACGTGGTTAATGTACAGGCTGTTGTTAACGGACAAACCTATAATTGCACTTTACCGAGTGGTAAGTTTGAAGTACCGCTTGAGCCAAGCCCAATAATCGTCAATGGCACCAGTTATGATATTAATGTGGACTTTGGCGCAGTAAATAGTGTTGTGATAGCAGGAAACGGTAAGTGTATCGTGATACCCGTAATACACGCCTCTGTTAAGAAGCACTCGTGATTCACAAATATTGAAGAAATCTTCATTAAAAATCCCCTTTTTGCAACTCTATCATAAGGTTGCAATAAGGTTGCCGTTTGGTTGCACGTTGGTTTTTACGATATGGTTAAAGGCTGTTGCAGAGTTCATAGTTTGATGATGCCTAGGAAAAAGCCCAGGTCTAGGGTTGAGATATACGCGGATATCATGTTGGCGATAGACAGGATGGGTACTTGTGATAGGTTAAGTAGGTTAGCCATGATGGTCGGGGTTCCCTACGACAGATTACTCCGTTACTTAAACGAAATGAAGAGGCTGGGCTTGGTTAGGTGGGAGCCATATCATGGGGTATACCTTACAAGTGATGGCATGGACTACATAATTAATGCCCAGGGTAATAGAGATAGGCTAGCCATCAACCTTGCCTCCCTTATTCAGGGTAGCGTTAGGACCAGCGCGTAGGATCAAAATATTAGTTACACCAGCCCTCCTCCTCTCAATAACACCCTTCGCCTCAAGCCTCTTGACCAGCCTAGAGACTTGGTACTTACTTAATCCCAATTCACGACCAAGCTCTGCCTGCGTTATCATACCACCCCTCTTGCGTATTACCGAGATCGCCGCCTTCTCCATGTTAGTTAATACTATGTTGCTGATGGCATCATAATCATTACCTGGAATAGCACTCAGCGGGCTATTACCATCGATTTGATGTCCACGTCTTATAATTGATGAGTATATGAGCACCGAAGCCATGGAAGAAAGCACTGCTGTCATTATAATACTCATCATTACATCATAGGCGATTACAGGGTTCGTGAACGGTTGTATGGAGCCTATTACCTTGAGTATGCCGTCGGGGCCTACGGCGACTACCGGGATCTTTAAACTTAGGAATAGGGTGTCGTAGAGTTTTACTATTAGGTAGACCGTTAATGCAGCGAGGGTAAGCCCGACCCAGAACCTGTGATTCCTCATGGGATTGGTTAATCCCATCGCTCGCACCTAATGCTACTCTTATTGGGGGTCTTATTAACCTTCCCTCTTTTCTCCTATATTATCCTTAAAAGATATTATTGCTTAGTCGTATTGGTGAGTATCTACTTAGTATCAACGATGAGTGATTCGGGGAAGACCACGATAGTTGCTGCATTACTCAGATTGCTCAGGGGTAGGGGCTTACGTGTAACGCCATTTAAGGCGCAAAACATGTCGTTAAACAGTTACCCAGCAATAGAGGGTGGGGAAATCGCCCTAGCCCAAGCAATGCAGGCATACATTGCTGGTTTATTACCAAGCATATACCACAACCCAGTCCTGATAAAGCCCATGGATATGCACAGGGCGGAGTACGTGATTCTTGGGAAACCAAGAGCCCAGCTAACATTTGGTCAATACCTCATGGATCAGGGATTTAGGGGATTTGTTGTTAAGGCCGTTAAGGGGAGCATTGAGAGGTTACGTAGGGATTTCGATGTTGTTGTTGGGGAGGGTGCTGGGTCAGCCTACGAACCAAACCTGGCCAATAGGGACATTGCAAACTTTAGACCTGCCGAGTGGCTTGGTGCGCGCGTCTTCGTGGTGCTCGATATTGATAGGGGTGGCTCATTCATTCAGGGGCTTGGGTTGATGAGGGCCTTACCACCCAGGTGGAGGAGGTTCGTTAAGGGGTTCATTATTAATAAGTTTAGGGGCGACCCCAAACTCCTGGATGATGCTATCAAGTGGCTTGAGGGTAAGACGGGGAAGCCCGTGGTCGGCGTACTACCTTACCTAGAGGACCTGTGGTTATGGCCTGAGGATTCCATGGACCTGAAGCCTATTGGTAATGGCCCACTGGACATTGCGTTGATCGCCTACCCCTACATATCGAACTTCAATGACATATACCCACTGATACTGGAGGATGATGTGACGGTTAGGATTGTGCGCAGCTCCCAGGAACTTGGTGAGCCTCACATGGTTATACTGCCCGGCTCCAAGAATGTGGTTGCCAGTGTTGAGTGGATGAGGAGGACGGGTATGGATAAGGCCTTAACCAAAATCAAAGGTTCAGTGGTATTGTTGGGCATATGCGGTGGTTTTCAAGCCCTCGGTAAAATACTCAGCGACCCACACGGGTTGGAGGCCGGTGTTCCAGGTACTTATAGGGGGCTTGGCTTCATAAACGTCAACACCGTGTATGGTATTGAAAAGGTGGTTTCGTTGTCGAGGGCGATTGGGTTGGTTGACGGGATTGAGAATGTCGAGATTAGGGGTTACGAGATTCATAGGGGTATTCCCCAGTACGTTGGTGATAAGCCCCTAGTCATGATTAGGGAGAGGAACGGGAGGAGTGCTGAGCAGTTGGATGGTGTGTTTAGGGAGGATGACTTGGTGATTGGGATAACCCTGCATGACTCGTTGGGTGATCCAGCATTTAGGGAATTCGTGCTCAATATTGCCAGGGAGAATGCTGGTTTGCCTAAACGTAGATCAGCCGGTTTATCAAGTATTGATTTACTACTGAGGCAAATTGACAAGTTTGTCTCGGTAGTTAGGGACTCAATGGATATAGATTTCATGGTTAATATAGGTTAATATGCCTATTATTCACCGTAGAATTCTTGTTATCTTCTCAGTCGCATTTAAAAATTATTCTGACCGTCGTTGGAGGCATATGAGTAAGCGACCCGAGAGGGAAAAGCCCTACTTTCATCCAGCCGTGCTAGAATTCGAAAAGTTGGTGTCGGACCAGGGAAAGTACATGGAGTTCCTTAAGGAGTGGCTCGCTTACTCGTGGAGGTGGGCGAGGGATGAGAAGTATAAGCTTGTCTTTAGGGTGCAGGCGGCAATAATCGATGCGTTGCGTGAGTTTTTGAATTCCAGGGGCTTCACGGAGGTTCTTGCGCCAATAATAGGCCCAGTGACTGATCCGGGTATTAGGGGTGCCAAGCAGGCTACGGTGGATTTCTACGGTATGGAGTACAAGGTTATGTCGAGCGCCATACTGTATAAGCAGTACATGGCGGCATCACTGGGCAAAATATACTTCCTAAGTCCAAACATTAGGTTCGAGCCAAACGATAGTGCCTTTACAGGTAGACACCTCGTTGAGTTCTATCAACTTGATCTTGAGGTTTATGGTGCCACATACAACGACGTTATAGACCTTGCTGAGGATATGGTAGTATACGTCATTAAGCGTGTTGGGGAGGAATACGGTAAGGAATTGGAAACGAAGCTCAATAGGCAACTACCAGATTTTAAGAAGCCGTTCATTAGGTATACCCATAAGGAGGCGGTGGAGCTTGTCAATGAGCTGGGGTGTAAGAATCCGCCAAATACAGAAATTAGATGGGAATGCGAGAAGCTACTCTCTGCATATCACGAGAACCCACTCTTCATAATGGATTATCCGAAGGGTGCCAGGGGGTTCTATGACCGTGAGGACCCACAGAGACCTGGTATACTCAGGGATTTCGACATGCTCTATCCAGAGGGTTTTGGTGAGGCTATAAGTGGTGCTGAGCGTGAGTATGAGCCAGCCAGGGTGATAGCTAGGATGAGGGAGGGTGGTGAGGATCCCAATAAGTATAGGTGGTACCTAATGATGCTCAGGGAGTTCTACCCACTTCAAACTGCGGGTTTTGGTATTGGTGTTGAGAGACTAACTAGGTATGTGTGTGGTTTAAGGGCTGTTTGGGAGGCGAGGCCTTACCCGAAGATAGCCGGTATCGGACCTACACCATAATTAAACCTAACACCTGAGAAATACTTTAAATTCAACCTGGCGTTTCGCGTATAATGCCTGAGGAAATGTTCTTGACATCGGTTGTGGGCAGCTTTCCAAGGCCTAGGTGGTTGGTTGAAGCCTTTGATAAGTTCAATAAGGGCGAGATAAGTAAGGAGGAGTTGGATGAGTACCTGGACGATGCGGTCAAGTTGACGGTTAAGGAGGAGGAGTTGGTAAACTTAGACGTGATCACTGACGGCGAGCAGAGAAGAACAAGCTTTGTATCCTTCGTGGCACAGAAAATACCAGGCTTCAGGCTAGTTTACGTCACAGACATAAATCCACAGGCCATGGAGATAATGAGGCAGTACAAGGCACAGCTCACTTACTGGAGGGCGGTCGCTGTTGATAGGATTAGGGACTCGATAATAGCGTTGGATGAGTTCCAATTCACGAGGAGCGTCACAACGAAGAGGATCAAGGTCACGCTACCAAGCCCATACCTAATAATGTGGGAGACCTGGGACCAGAGGTATTCAAAGGACGTCTACCCAAGGCCCGAGGATCTTGCCGAGGATTACGTGAAGGTACTAAGGCAGGAAATAATTAGGCTGAGGGATGCTGGTGTCGACTTCGTACAACTTGATGAGCCAATGCTGGGTGACCTAGTGGAAGCCGACCCAGACAAACCCGATAGGTACAGGAGGGTTATTGAGTTAATACACGGCCAGAAATACAGGGGTTTTAAGAACGAGTTAACCCTGGCCAGGGATTTAATAAACGAGACCATCAAGGGAATAGGTGGCGTCAGGATAGGCATGCACATGGATAGGTGGCCAAACCCAGATTCGCCATACTACGGTGTTGGTTATGAAAGGCTGGCGCCGGAGGTCATTGACATAAAGGTTAAGCAATACGTGCTAGAGTACTCAAGCCCAGCCAGTGGGGATCCGGCGAAGTTCGCCCAATTATTGACACAGGACAAGGAGTTGGGTATTGGCGTAATAAACGTGAGGAATAAAGAGGTTGAGGACCCACAACAAGTAATTAAGAGAGTTGAATTAGTCGAGAAAATCCTCGACCCAAGTAGGATATGGCTAAACCCAGATTGCGGCTTCTCACCGGGCATGTACAGGAAGTTCGAGAGGAGGATAGCCTTCGCAAAGCTACGCTCAATGACCGAGGCGGCGAAGATACTGAGGCAGAAGTACCTAGGTAGGGCATAGGGTAACTTGGTTGAAAATTAAGGTAAAAACTAATTACGTGATGATTACGAATCGGGCTGATTAATGAGGAGCACCATCCTTACTGACTCAGTTAGGATACCCATCATCATCCACATCGGTTCCCAATTCATCATCACAACCCCATTGTTCCTCCTCCCCCTTAATAAGTCAATGCCAGGTTGTTTTTGTTAGTAAGGTTGATAATATAGTGTATGCATTAATAAACGGTGTCGGCATTCATAGATATCTTAAACATGACTGGGCAATTAATAGCCATACTCAACCCAATAGGTGCCATACCAACCCTCTCCATATACATCATAAACCTGGAGACCGAGCAATTACGTAGAGTCTACAGACTCGTTGGTATAAGCGTCCCCCTCCTAATGGTAATATTCGCGGTCGCCGGTAGGTACATACTACAGGCATTCGGTGTAAACCTGGACGCATTCAGGATAGCCGGCGGTGTACTTCTCATGGGTGTGGCCATGGAGACCTTGACAGCAGGTGGGCCAAGGGTTGGGACTGTTAAGGAGCCTGAGGAGTTTGTGCTCGTGCCAATAGTGACTCCACTACTTGTTGGTCCAGGCACGATAACGGAGTTAATACTCTTCTCCGCAATATACCCAATCTACGAGGTAATAATAGCCTCACTACTAAGCGCCGCCCTCACATACGCCGTAATAAGGTTCTCACAACCACTCCTCAAAATGCTAGGAAGCAACACCCTCAAGGTACTTGGCAGGTTCATGTCGCTCATAATCGCGGCGCTGGCCATAGGCATGATACTGACGGGGGTGACAAATTACGTACAATCCGTAATGCATGCCTAGAATTATTTATCAA
>NZ_LCWN02000065.1:0-12361 GCF_002078205.2 Vulcanisaeta sp. EB80 | reverse complement strand
TAACACGCTTCCTGTATTCCCTCGTGTTCGTTATGTTCATGTACTTACCGTTTGGTAATGCGAATCCAGGCTTGAGTTTCTCGATGATTGCGTTCCTAATTGCCTCATACCTCCTGGCTAGCCTACCAAAATCAGTCCTAATCGAGTAGAGCTCAGGCATTAGGTACCGCCTATTCCAATCTGCGATCTTATCAATTGTTGCAATTATATCAATCCTACTCACAGCAACGGTGTTCTCGTTGATGTCGAAGGAAATGATTGAATTTGGCTTCTCCACCCTAGGCTTGATCTCAAAGATAAAAACCGCATACCACTTGTTAGTCCTACGCTTAATCAACAGCGTAGATGCAAGCTCGGCTTCACCACTCAAAACCCTCCACCAAAACAGCCAGAAGTGCTTGTGTGGTCTAAGCCAAACCTCAGTTCGACCACTGGGTAAGGATAGCTTAAGCCTGACTGGGGCTACTGATTTAACGAACTCCTCATAATTCCAGGTCGTTACGACAAACCTAATCGAGATGCTCCTAACCTCCGGGTATGGTTTTTGTGCTAAGCCCTTCCTCCTTCGTGTAATGAATGATTTTGCAATTTCGGATGATTGCCTGATTGCTTGGATGATTAATTGTGAGTTAAGGCTTGGGTACTCCAGCCTATACTTGCGATAAAGCAGCCTTTGAAGCTGTGTTGCACTCGTAACATTATTCGCAACGGCGTACATGGCAACCTCACGAACGATGTTGAGATACATAGTCTCAATGGAGTAGAGCAAACTATTGAGCTCCTTAGTGACCTCAAGCTCGACAGCAACAGCCCTACGCAACAT
Source organism: Vulcanisaeta sp. EB80 (assembly GCF_002078205.2). NCBI lineage: Archaea > Thermoproteati > Thermoproteota > Thermoprotei > Thermoproteales > Thermoproteaceae > Vulcanisaeta > Vulcanisaeta sp. EB80. The sequence goes on along the minus strand of NZ_LCWN02000065.1, from coordinate 11,538 downwards.
CCACAGGAAAAATAAACAACCAGGCTTAAAAACTCACCCCGCCCTGAAGGGCGAGGCTTATTACCCATTGTGTTAGTTAGTTAAGGGAAATAAAGATTATGCTTCATAATTAATCTACTTATTAATTATGGACGTATACAAAGATCTCCTCATTGGACTTTTCAATGAGTTTAACGAAACCGTATCTCATGAATTGCACTATATCGCTAACACCCACCTTAGACACCGCCTTTTCGGCCAATCCCCTATCCTCGATTATTTTCATGCCCTCGGGTCTCTTGATTATTACTGGCACGTTATCCGTAGGTACCCATTGGATTATTGGTGCATTGACCTTCTTAGCACTCTTAAGGTCCTTACTGTGTATATGCGCTATTGCTGAATCACCCCTCTTATCCGTGATTTCTATGTTTACGAGCTCCATCAACCTAACTATGGACCCTACACTCAATTTCTCAAGATCGGACCTACCGATGAATAGCTCAACCTCACCGTTAACCGGCTCAAGCTGTATCTCCCTGTAGCCACGTTCTGGGTATGACGGGTGCATAGGCAACCTAGCGGTGAGCCTCTCCTGGACTCCTTCGATCACGACCTTAACAGGGTCAATAACGGCCATGTACCTGTCCGCCCTAGGCTCAATCAGTTTCCTATTCTCGGCAAATAAGTTCTCCGAGGTTATTGTAGCATCGGTTGGCTTAACACCAACCTGGAGCATTATACTCCAAATGGCCTCTGGCTGAATACCCCTATTCCTAAGCCCCGCCAGCGTTGGTAATCTAACATCATCCCACCTAATACCAAGAGCCTTAAGCCTAGTCTTACTGAGTGTCATCCCTACAATCCTGAGCCTACCAAAGTGTATGGCCTCAGGCTGCTCCCAACCCATGTGCGCATATACGAAGGATTGCTTTACAGTATTCACGGAGTGCTCCTGGGCCCTTAGTATGTGCGTTATACCCATTAGGTGGTCGTCTATGGATACCGAGAAATTATACGTTGGCCAAACCACGTACCTAGACCCAACCCTTGGGTGCGGATACTTATCCGTGTCTATGATTCTCATGGCCACCCAATCCCTAACACTTGGATCTGGGTGTGCCAGGTCTGTCTTTATCACGAGAATCGCCTCACCCTCGCGATAGCGACCCTCAAGCATCCGATCAAAGAGCTCTAGGTTGACGCTTGGGTCGGCATCCCTATTTCTGCAGGGTTTACTTGTAACCTTCGACTTCTTCCAATCATCTGGCGTACACCCACTGTCCCTTGCCGCAACATAGGCTCCACCCTTGCTTATTATCTCCCTGGCAATGCCGTAGTATATGTTCAGTCTATCTGATTGTATGTACTCCTCATCCCACTTAATGCCTAACCACCTCAGGTCCTCCCTAATTGCATCGTAGGCCTCGGGCAATGGCCTCTTCGTTCTTGGATCGGTATCCTCGAACCTAAGTATGAACTTAGCCTTCCTCCCCAACCCCTCATACTTCAACTTATAGGCGTAGTTAATTATGGCAGGCCTTGCGCTACCCAGGTGGAGTACGAAGTCTGGGTTTGGCGCAAACCTAAGTGTTATCACGCCGTACTTACTATCGTTGGGTAGAGGAGGTAAATCCTCAATACCCTTCCTATACGACTCAACCTTTTTCTCCCCAAGTGTCTCTGGCCACCTGCTCATTAGTAAGTTCCTCTGTTCATCAATGCCTAGGGAATTTACGTAATCAACAACCTCCCTAACTATCTGAACCACATCCCTCGCCATAGACTTCAATGACGGATCTTCGGCAAATACCTTAGAGACCACGGCTTTTACGTCCGCCCTCCCATTGAACTTCACGGCATTAACTAATGCATGCTTAAGGGCTATGTCACGAATCCTCTCTCTATCAATCACCACGAAGTTTGTACAAAATACAATATTTTTAAACCATAACACCTATACCCAACACATGAGGGGGGTCTCGCTACTAATAGGCCCAATAGGTCAACTGGTGACTGCGAAATCGATGCCCTGGAGGTACGGTGACGATGTCTTGATAATGGAGGATGCGGGAATTGCTGTGGATGATGAGTCCATAGTGGATGTTGGCCCGTGGGATAGGATCAGTAGGGAGTACGATAGTAAATGCAGAGTACCTGCAGAGGGCTCCCTCGTCACGGCCGGCTTAGTTGACCCGCACACCCATTTGTTATTTATGGGTAGTAGGGAGGATGAACTCGAACTTAAACTGCAGGGTGTGCCTTATGAGGAGATTTTGAGGAGGGGTGGTGGTATTTACAAGACTGTCAATGCCACGGTGAACGCCACAGATGATGAACTTCGAAGGACTTTATTCGGGAGGTTATTCGATGTTGCTAAGTACGGAACCACCACGATAGAGGTTAAGAGCGGGTATGGGTTATTACCAAGCGAGGAGGTTAGGCTCTTGAGGATTATAAATAATGCCATAGGCAGTGTACCACCTGATGTAGTACCTACATACCTAATCCACGTACCACCCAGGGATGTGGATAGGAGGGATTACATAAAGGCTGTAATAGAGTCGTTTAATGTGGCTAGGGGTCTCGCGAAGTTCGTGGATGTATTCTGTGATGAGGGTGCATTCACGGTTGAGGAGACGAGGGAAATCATGAGGGAGGCCTACGCCAGAGGTTTTGGGCTTAGGCTTCATGCTGACGAGATAGCCTACATAGGATGCAGCGACTTGGTTAATGAATTCAACATAGCATCTATGGATCACCTACTCAATATGCCCGAGAAAAACGCTAAGTTACTGTCATCAAGAGGTACCGTAGCAACGCTACTGCCCGTCACAGTACTATCCCTAATGACCAACAGGAGACCGCCAGTCAAGGCGCTTAGGGAGGCTGGTGTACCAATCGCGCTGGGCTCTGACTTCAGCCCCAACTCCTGGTCCCTAAACATGCAGTACGCGATGGAGTTTGCCACGTACCTACTGGGTATGACACCAATTGAGGTGCTAATGGCATCCACGGTCAATGCAGCGTACAGCCTGGGGCTCAGGGATCGGGGCATACTGCAGCCTGGTTATCTGGCGGATATCGTTGTGTGGGATGTGCCGAATTACAGGTGGTTAAGCTATGAGTTGGGTAGGAATAAGGTATCCCTGGTCATTAAGAGGGGCAATATCCTAGAGGCAACGCCAGAGGGTGTGTTGGCTCGTAAGGAGTGCGGTTGAGGCACCCTAAACAAAGTTTTATTTAAGGAACCATGATGGGTGTTTCGATCCAACAATGGGCGCTGTGGAGCTCGACCCAGATGAAGAGTATGCGATAATACCAGTGAGTATTCTCGAGAGGATACTACGATACGCAACGATCGTGTGCCAGGAACACTGCCCGGTGGGTAGAGACCCATCAACATGCCCATACATAGTCAACCTAACAAGGAAACTTGGATTACCCCCGCCGCCGTGCATAAACGACTACGGTGATTACAGGCAGGATACCTTCAGGGTGATGATTAAGGACCTCGAGCATAAGTACGGTGTCGGTATTAATGAGTTTATAAATAATGTTAGAAGGAGAAAGCCGAGAAGTCTCGAGGAGCAGACCGACTTTATGGAGGCCACATTCTACGTAGGGGTCCTAAAGGAATTAAGTGATATCAAGAAGATATTCATTGCTAAGGGTTCGGACATTAGTCTGACCTCCTCCCTGCCTTGAAAGGGTGTGGGAGGTTTCCTCGCCCTGCCTTCATCGGCTTCTCCGGTGGGGTTCATGGGTTTGCCCCGGGCCAGCATTGCGGGGCTTTCCTCGCTGGCCGTGAAAATCGTGAGCACATACCATAGGTACTGTACGATGGGGTATGGTATAATTGGGTTGGAATCGCCTTCATGTATCTTCCAATCCATCTTCTCCCTCTTCAAATCCCACCAAACTCCTTTACTCCATGCCTCTGGTGTTGTTTTCCACATCATATTCATCACGGATGCGTAGTCCCTATTTACGTAGTGGCCCTTTGGGCAGTAGAGAATGTGCCAATCATTGGTACTCTCAAGCCTAACAAAGTGAACTGGGCATACCCTACTGTTTCTGTATGATGATACGTGGAATATCTTCGAACCCCTCTCCAAAGCCTTACCCTCAACGGCTTCCTCCACAGCCTTGAACGGTGTTTGTTTAATCCTATGCCTCAACTCGTCCTTCCCAATTCCATTAATCATCTCCTCCTGTGGGTTGTTCCCTAACTCTTCAGTTACGATGATTGCCGGCGTTTTTGTCAATTCATTAGCCACATACCTGACACGACCAACCTTCCTACCCCTTTCTCGTAATTTCCTCACCTGCTTCCTGAACTCCCTAGTGTTCGTCACATTCACGTAATTACCGCTCGGTAATGCAAATTTGGGCTTGAGTTTCTCGATTATTTTGTTTCGAATCGCCTCATACCTCCTAGCCAACCTACCAAAATCAGTCCTTATCGAGTATAACTGTGGCGTTGCGTACTGCCTATTCCAACTTGCAATCTTATCGATTGTCGCAACTATATCAATCCTACCCACTGCAACGGTGTTCTCGTTGATGTCGAAGGCAACAATTGATTTTGGTTCTTCCTTCCTAGGCTTCAGCTTGAAGATGAATATGGCATACCACTTGTTCAACCTACGCTTAACAACTAGCGTACTGGCTAGCTCGGCTTCACCACTCAATACCCTCCACCAGTATTGCCAGAAGCGCTTGTGCAACCTCAACCAAACAACCCTACGAACACCAAGTAAGGATAGCTCAAGCCTAACCGGTGCTGTTGAGCGGATAAATTGTTCATAGCTCCATGTGAACTCGGTGAACCTAATGGACACAGCCTTAATCTCGGGGTAGGGCTTGCTCGCCAAGCCCTTCCTCCTCCTCTCCATGAATGACTTCGCAATTTGCGCTGCTTGCAATCGCCTGGATTATTAAGTGAGAGTTCAAGTCTCGGTACTCCAGCCTATACCTGCTGTAGAACAACCCCTGGAGCTGGGTCGCACCCGTAACATTGTTCACAACGGCGTATTCAACAACCTCACGAACGATGTTGAGATACGCAGACTCAACAGAATAAAGTAGCTTGCTGAGTTCCCTAGTGACCTCAAGCTCAACAGCCACAGCCCTACACAACATCCACAAGAAAAGCAACAACCAGACTTAAAAACCACTCACGACAAGAAGGGGCGAGGCTTGTTGTTCGTTTTGTCAAAAGGGCCGCTGTGGTTAAGTGATGAATAATCGCAGAATAATTTACTACCGTTGTCTCACAATAATGGGAAGGAATAAGAACTCCCGCCCCTCCCCTTGAGATTAGGTGATGAGGACCGGAGAGGTGATTTGATGATGCGCCCTCGCAGGGCTGATGAATCTAATGTGTTGGTATCGCCATGCATAACCGTGTATTTAGAATACGTATTCAATTAATTGATGTGATAACGTAATCAGAATCTCAGTATGAATCTACGAATGCTGGAGTTATTTATGCTTGGATTATTTACGTGAAATGCTTGGAAATGCCCTCATTGTGTTCTCGATTATTACGCTACTTAGCTCATTAATATTCACATTAAGTATTTTACTTAGTTCACTTAGTACAAGCTTTACATGGATTGGCTTTGATTGCTCATTAATACTGGGACCAAGCTCCGGGGTGTCGCTTTCCAGGAGCAACCTATCGAGTGGTACCATTAGTGCCAAATCCCTCTTTTGTTGTGACCTGGTTATGGTTGGCGGTATTGAGAAGTAACAACCAAGTTCAAGTAGTCTCGCTATTTGGCTCTTATTACCACTGAATGCATGCATTATGCACTTAACAGGTCCGTACTTACTGAGCAGGTCTATGATATCGTACTCAGAATCCCTGGAGTGAATGATTAATGGTAAATCTAAATCCCTGGCCAGCTCTACCCACTTGGTGAATATGTGCCTTGATATTTCACGAAGAAGTTTATCCCTAACCTTAACGTAATCCAGGCCGACTTCGCCAATACCAACTATTGAGTTAACCCTTTCCCTCACAATCCTCATTATCTCCCCAACTTCCCTAATATCAAAACCACCATAGTCGTAACCCAACGCCGTGAATACAAAACCCCTGTGCCTACTTACGAGCTCAAACGCCCTAGATACCTCATCGAGTCTCATGGTTACATTGATTATTCCCAGCAACCCACCTTTCCGGGCCTCGTCAATTAACTCGTGTGCATGGTAATAAACATCTAACCGACTTAAATGGGCATGCGTATCAATAACCCCCACCCCACCCATGCCTCCCATGCAGTGTTACTACACGTAGTTTAAAAACATTGGGTAAATAGATTTTTAACTGGGATTGCTATTGCCCTTATCGATGTCATCACTCGGCATACACCCACTGGTATATAGGTTCGTTAGGTATTGCCTAAATAGAGCCTACCTGGATCTCGATGACTCAAAATTATCTGCCGATGAGAGGTATAGTCTCGAGACAATACTGGCGATTATTAGGCAGGCAGAGGATGGTTGGAGCACCGTTGATGATGTCACGAAATTCATAAGCGAGGAGTTACCCAAGATTTATAGGCAAGCCCTTGAGAGGCTACCCGATAAGATCGTGGATGAATTATTCGAGAAAGTTTTAAACAACTGCAAAGACCTTGATGAGGTTAGGACAAACCCCAAGTTGCTTAACGCAATTGATAGCGTATTTAATGAGTTAAAGGAGGTTAAGAAGCGGTTTATTGAGGAATCGAAAACGAGGATTTACGAACCATCAGCATGAAGTAGGTAAATCTAAGTGCCTAATTAATAATAATGGATAAATTATAAATGAATGGAGATTGGGGGTATTGTGGATTATGTACACGCATTATTGGAGAGTAAAAAGGTCGTACTATTGAGTGCCTATCCAGGCTTTGGAAAGACCAGGGTGGCAATCAACATAGCTAAGAGGTGGAGTGAGGATGGTGGCGAAGTCCTACTGATCACGAGATCCAGAGCCGAGGCGCTGCAGTTGTGCGAGTTCGCTAGGCAGGTTGGTATTAGGGATAGAACAGCGATGTTCCTGGGTAGGGAGTCACTATGTCCATTTAATGCCCATGATGCTAAGCAATGCCTTCTCTATAGAATGAGTGGTCTATGTAAGGTGAGGGCTAGGGTCTCGATAACGCCGGTCGATACCTGCGATCCCATTGATGTATTTAACGAGGGTTCTTGCCCCTATGAGGTAAATGAGGCCTTGGCATACCAACTGCCAATAATTATATCAACCCACTCATACTTATCAAGCCCTGAGTTGTATAGCAAATTGTCGAATATAATTAATGATTGGCGTAGACCATTGGTCATAATCGATGAATTCCACAATGTAATTTCAGGACTTGAAACGTCAATAGGCATAAGTCTCGATGAGTTGAAGCAGTGGGCATCTCACGGTAATGAGTTGGCTAGGAAAATCCTCGAGAGAACCAGAGACTATGTGCCGCAGAGGGAGGTTGTTGTGGCGAGAAGGTTCGACATTGATGATGTACTAAGAGGTTCTGAAAAGTTTAGTGATAAGGTTCTCGAAATACTCACGCACTATGGAACAGACATGTGCGCCTTCACCTACGACGGTAAGCTGGTTAGGTTGAGGTGCGTATCCTTTAAGCCAATACGCGATCTAATTGCAAGGGCCGATAGAGCCCTATTGCTAACTGCATCGGTTAGTAGAAGGTTTTCGCACATTGTTAATGTAGTTTCGGAGTCGTCATATTACGTGGCCGTGGACTCACTACCTAAGGAATACAGGGATAACTTCACTGTATTCGTGGTGAGGGATGTGGAATTCACGTATAATAATAGGTTATTGAAGAATTACCTTGATCTGGTCGATAAGAGCATTAAAATCTTCATAGAATCAGCACCACCGGTGGGTGGTTTAGGTATTTTCTTCCCAAGTATTGAGTACATGAACACGTACATAAATAATTACTCACCACCTATTTGGGGTGTTCCCACGTTCATACTAGGCGATAGTGATGAAACGCTCAGGTTGATTAATGAGTTCAAGGGGAGCGCCAGGATTACGAAATCCGTGGTAATAACATACGCACAAAACCCAATCGGTGAGGGCGTGAATTTCTTGGAACAGGAATTAATCGGCATAATGATAATTGGCTTCCCATTACCTCAGTATAGCCAGTGGGGATTCCTGAAAGCCCGTTATTACCAGAGAATGGGGATCGGGGGATTTACAACCGCCTTCCTATTCCCAGCGATATCCACAACGGTCCAGGTACTAGGTAGGCTATTGAGGGACCTAGACCGCCATAGGAAGGTTGCCGTGTTGTTAGATCGTAGGTACTACCAATATCGAAGATTGTTACCGCGGTGGCTTGCACTCAGTATTAGGGTCATTGAGTTATCGCAACTCATGCGCGGGAGGTTGTGGTGATTAAGTAGTGACTTATTAATGATGATGAGACAATCTTATTGAGGTGAAATGAGCGCGGTAACCATCACCGCATTGGCGATCTCAACATCGGTGGTAATAGCATCATTAGTGAGGAGACACTTTATTGATAGTGTTAGGATTGGTACACGCCTCGTTTTTCCTTACCGAATACCATTAGATAAGCACATTTGCATTCTGGGCCCGACCAGGTCAGGAAAGTCAACACTCGTTAGGGCGATGATTAAGGAGCTTAGTAGGAAGTATGTCGTCACAGTCCTTGATTGGCATGGTGAGTATGCGGGCATCTTACCAACATTACCGACATCGGCCATTAAAATAGAACTTAATAGATTGCCACCGAAGTTATTAACGGAGATTTTAGGCTTCGGTCTAGGTCTCAATGAACCAAGCATGTACATGCTATACAGGATAATCAGGGATGGCAATTACTCAAGCTTTAACGATTTAATAGGTAAAATCGATAACTACCTAGTTAATACGAGGACGGAGGCCGAGATGAAGGCGGCGATACTTAGGAGACTTGAGTATTCAGCGTCTAACATAGGTAGTGGCATCGTAAGCATTGATAGGCTCATGGAGGGGGATTCCATAATTGACCTTAGTGATCTGACAATAATCGAGGAAAAAAGGCTGGTTTCCTCCCTAATACTGGCTTCCATGTACATGCACTACATGCGTAAGGGATTGATTGAGAGGGGGGTTAGGCATATCTTGATTATTGAGGAAGCCCAGAATCTACTTAATGCGGATGAATCTGGCTACTCAATAATAGATCACGTAATAATGGAGCTGGCAAAGTACGGATTAAGAGCCGTACTCGTCAGCAACGTCATACCAAAATCCTCACTCCTAAAGCATTGTAATGTTGTGCTGTTCAAGATAAATCCCGAGCTATTAGGTGACGAAATTTCAATATCCAGGGACCTAATCAAGAGACTTGGTGAGATGTCCGCGGAGGAGGTCCTGGTTATTACAAATGGAAATATTACCAGAGTGAGACCAGTGAGGTCTACAATGAGCCCCAAACATATTGTTGTTAGGAAACTTGAGATTAGGTCGCGTAATGTGCACACAATTGATGAAGATGTTAAGAAAAAGGCGGTGGCGAATAATAATGAGGGTGAGAACAATAATGGTGGTACTATTAACCAAGGTAATAGTAATATAAACAATGGCGGTAATAATGGTATTGCTACCGTATCGAAGGCATTAAACCTCGTTGGTGTTGACAACGCTAAAAATGGCTCCTCTATGAGTGATGATTCACCATTTAAGAAACAAGTTATGGAGTTAGAGAAGGAGGTCATTAATTTAAGGGATAGGATTAATGAGATTGAACGCATCCTCGAAGCCGATGAGAAGATTATTGAAAAAATCCTCGAATTAGATGACAAGTTGAAAAATAACCAAGCATAGATAATAAAAAGAGATTTCATATGACTCTGTCGGTAGAGAGATCCAACAGTGTCTCCAACACTTAATTTATTTATCTAAGTGGATATATACGGAAACCCTGGTGCCTCAATGACAATTCCGGAAAACCCGATGATGGATTCCAGAAAGGTTAAGGTTCTGATACTCCAGATGCTAAAGGATATGGTGTCGAATGCAAAGGGTCAATTAATAACCTTCAGACCAGCGAAGGTTGCCCAGGACATATCTATATGGACTAGAAAAAGCCCGAGATCAGAGTCAGTAATCGTTAGAAACTTCCTAGAGGAACTGGTAGAGCTCGGTTTAATTAGGGTTATTAAGAGAAGTGCGAGGGGTAAGGTTTATGGGATTGAGCGTGGTACCGAGTTTTGGTTAATTCTTGAACACAATAATGTACACGATGTACTATCGCTCATTGATGGGTATAGAACGAAGAGAAGTAATACAAGTATAAATATGTTCAGACAATTAACTAATGCACAAAAAATAAACCTCATGCACACAGCCATGGATGGTGGCGGCAGAGATTTATCAAACGATTCGTGAACTAATCAAAGACCCCCAATCCTTAATTAATTACATAGAGAATTACCTACTAAGGGCATCTAATACACCCTACATAACTAAGGAATTGAACAATGATCACACGAAATTAATTGCAAACAGTGAGCTAGGCAATGCCGAGTTAAGCATAAACCATGACATTAGAATTAGGGGGCACGGTAAGGCAAAAAATCTCCTAAATGCACTAGTCCTCAGGTATTTAGGTACAGATGGTTCACGTAAGATAACGATACTACTAATGAGAAGAGGTAGTAGAGTTTATAGAGTAAATGACCTACCTAAGCTACAATCATTGCCACTAGGGCTAATAGGCCTCGTACTTACATCATTAATCATAATGTCACTGATAATAGCCGTGCTCAGAATTACGAGCATTTTACCACCAATACATGTAATAGTAGCATTATTATTAGCACCACTGCTTATACCGATAATCTACTCATACATCATACGGGTAAGGATTAGGCACGGCGATTTACGAAACTCCCAAATAATAAAATTCGTCCTGGAGTACAACGATTTTGATGATGCTAGGTTCAACAATGCTCTTCGGCTTCTAACACGGATTGAGAGCTCAAGGTCACTTGATGAAATTAGGAGGTTCGTACTATCCCTAGTAGGTAACCCAGGTACAAGCCCTCGGAATTATTACGAGGAGATAATAGACGTGGACGCGATAATGAACAAACTTGGCATCAAGAACTACGGCATCTACCTAGTTAACATGAACCAGTGCAACGCAGCATCAATAGGACTACCTGGCATCAACTACGTAATACTAACCTCAAGGTTAATTTCTTGCCTAAACGAGAGAGAGTTGATGGCCGTGATAATGCACGAGGTAGGGCATATAATGCATGGAGACTCGGCTAAAACCTTATTCCTAATATCGCTAGCACAGTTAGTCAACATCGCATTAATAACCTACGTAATACCAATAATGAGGCTACCCGCAATACCCATACTCATAACCGCAATACTCATTGAGCTACTCACAATAACGCTCACAATGAAATTAAGCGAATACGCCGCAGACAAATACGCAATGAGGTTCGTACAAGGTAAAGACCTAGCAACAGCACTCATAAAAGTCGCATGGAGGGAGCTACACAACG
>NZ_LCWN02000064.1:0-12499 GCF_002078205.2 Vulcanisaeta sp. EB80 | reverse complement strand
CAAGGAATTAAAGTTGAGGGGATACACCAGGGCTGAGGTTACGAAGGCAATGAAGAAATTAAGGAAAGTAAGGAGGGAGATACGCATGGTAAGAAGGCTTATGAAGATAACAACACGCAATAATGAGACGACGCAATAAATTTTGCAAAAAGCATTACGATGAAACCACGGAAAACAAAAACATTTTATAAATTGCACAAAGATATTCCCTGTGGGCCACGTGTATGTATCAGTTAGGTTTAGGGGTAAGGATGAATTAATCATGGATAAGGTACTCGTAGATACAGGCGCCACATTCACAATAATGCCACTGGACATTGCCGAGAAACGCTTCTATGAAACACCACTTGAAGCCGAGCTAAAACTTGGCGATGGAAGAGTCGTTAAGGCTAAGGTCTTTATGGTCGAGGTTGAGATTGAAGGTAGGAAGGGACCAGCCAGGATAATGGCACTTAGCAACGCTACACCCGTGATAGGCGTCGATACATTAGAAATGCTGGGCCTAAAGGTCGACCCAGTGACAGGCAGGATAGAAAAGAGCGAGTATTACATGCTTTATGTTTAGAAGTAGCCTTAATTGGTAGTGCACCATGATGATGGCATCACGGTTATTACCTAGATATCCGCAACAAATTCGTGAAATCTAAGCTATGCAATGCTGTTACTAAGGTGCTCATGAGTAATGGCAGGTAATACAGAAACCTATATATAAACAGGCAACGCAGTACGTCTCATGGCGCTAATGAATACCGAAAACGCCAACCAAGGATACCGAATTTAATATATACGTTTATGCATGCAGAGAATGCCCTGATAGCCCAAAGGGAAACGACGCAATAGAAGCCCTACAACTCCGTATCCACGGGGAAAAGTTTAAAGCACCTAAAGACATGTATGAAACGCCCCGGTAGTATAGCCCGGTCAAGTATGCGGGCCTCTCGAGCCCGTGACCCGGGTTCAAATCCCGGCCGGGGCACCAGCGATTATATTCTCAATTTATTTCTAGGTATTCATGTTTTCAAGATGATGTGGTTTCAAGTTATGTGTGATTTTAATGACTAAAATGATATTATTAATCGAAACTTATGCGTTCCAGTTCTTCATTGTAGAAATACTTACCTGCCCTAATGAAGACCTCTTTAATTTTGCTTTTTGGATCATTTATTGACCTCAGGATCTTTTTATCGCGAGTCATGAATCCTTCACACTCCTTATCTGCTAATGCTGACGCCATCATTAACACGTCGCTTGGACCAAGCCATAAAATTTTGCTTTTGTAATTCATTAACGTATTTTAGGAAACTGTCCAGTTCTTCATTTTTAATAATGAATATATCGACCAACCCCTCCATCATGCCATTGAGCAATTCATTTAATGGATCAGGATAAGAGGTTATGAGATGACTCGGTAGTTCCTTTCTTTTTCTGTTTATATATTCTGCATTCTGTCAATGAATTTCTTAGTGAGTTCTCTTATCTCTGGGTTGTTTCTGATTTGTTAATGCTTCTTGGTGGTTGTGATTACTTGTAGATAAATGTAATTACGGTGCTTCATAACTATAATGCACATTAACCCTATAGCATTGTTTCTCGGACTGTTGTCCTGAGTGCTATTACTGTGCCATGGTAAGTGAAGGTGTGTAAATTCTGCACTTACCAAGCGTTTTATTTACTGACTGATCAGTCTAAAACTCGGTGATCAGGGTATGAGTAAAACTTGGCATGGTGTAGATAGGTTGAAGTACGTGTGGTTTCCTAGGATTGACTATGATAAATGCACTGAATGTGGTCTCTGTCTCCTTACTTGTGGTAATGACGTGTTTAGGTGGTATCCTGAGGGAAGCTGCCCATAGTTGCGAACCCAGGTAATTGCGTCCTAGGCTGTACAACATGCGCAAAACTCTGCCCCGAAGACGCAATAACATTCCCTGATGACCCAAAGAAGTTCATTCACTCAATAATTATTAAGGAGAAGGTATATCCCACAGTCAAGAGGGAGCTTGGGGAAAGGCTCAATAAGTACCCTGATCATAAGGTATCGATCGAGAAAGGAATTACTAAAACTGATCCTAACCCAGAATTTAGTAAGTGGCACGGCATCGATAGAAAACTCATAAACTGGGGTCCTAAAATAGATGTGAATAAGTGCGTTGGATGCGACATGTGCGTGGTTCAGTGTTCGGAAAGAAGGAATGTGTTTGGTTATGATGAAGAGAGGAGGAAGGCTGTTGTGTTAGTTCCTGAAAATTGCATGGTTGGGTGTAATAACTGCCAGATTGCTTGCCTCTGGGATGCAATAACATTCCCAAGCATATCAGAGGTAAGGGAGCTTGCTAAGAAACTCGTTGCTTCAGGGAGGATAAAGGAGGAACTTGATGTGAAACTCCAACAAAATCCCCACCTAATTATTGAGTTACCACAATCATTCTTTGAAAAGGTGGAAATAAAGTAATGGATCGTAAGAATTACTTAACACGTAAAATTTATAAACCGACTGGTCAATTAGCATTTTTCCGTGAGTTCTACGAATAATCTACGTCTAAGTCAAAGAACTAATCTTGAAAGGGTTAGGGATCACCTGGATAAGTTTCTTGGGCTCTATGTTGGATTAGCAATAATCATAGGCTTAATAGCGGGTTACTATGATGCGGTTTGGGTACGAAGTAATGAGGTCTTGCTTCAAAACGTTATGTTGGCATCAATATATGTAATGATCTTCCCAATGATGCTGATGCTTAATATTAAAGCGCTGGGGTACGCATTTAGAAACGGAAAACTCGTCACTGCCGTGGTATTACTTAACTTTGTCTATGGGCCCCTGATGGCGGTGCTTCTAGGAATCCTGTTTCTCAATAACCCCTATGTAAGGCTTGGATTGTTCTTGGCGTGGGTTGTCCCTTGCTCATCGATGAGCATTGGATATGTGGGGTTAATGATGGCGGACATAAGTGCGGCGACGGCCATGGTTGCTCTCTCATTTTTCCTCTCGCTCGCGCTGATTCCTATCGAGACATCGCTGTATATCCATAGCTTTCTTGCAAGTGGACGACTTGCACTTTCTAGTGCTACGATTTCTAAGATCGAAATGAACCTAGTTATTACCATTATTGAAATATTAATTGTACCGCTGGCTCTCGCCATACCCGCACGTGAAGCGATGATTAGAAAAATGGGGCAGGAAAAATTCAGAAGGATAAGTCCTCTATTCCCGACTCTTACGATGCTTGGCATGATAACGATAATCTTCACAATATTCTTTGCCCATGCCGATGTGTTGATTACCCACATTATGGATGTGCTTGGCGTATTCTATTCCGCCATGGTCTTTGGTTCCGTCTCACTCACTGTTTTTACTATACTGTTTAAGTACGTTAAGCTAAGCAGTAAATCGCCATACAGTTCATCCATGGTCGCAATACTTACTGGTATTCCAAAGAATGAAGCTACAGCCATAGCACTCAGCGCCTTGGCACTCGCACCCCTCGGCCCTCAGGTTGCATTTTTGGCATCCATGCCGCCCTCTCTCCTACCGGCTTTTCAAGTAGTATTCATAATAACGTTCATAAAGCTCAGGGAGAAAATAATAAACTACTATGGCGCTAGGAAAGAAATTGAAGAAATACTTGAGGTAGAAAGAATACCTACCAGAGGCGTTGTGAGTGAAGAAAAGGAAATAAGTGAAGTTGTTGAGGTGCAGGAATTAAGTGCCGGAGGTGTCGTGAATAAGACCGGTTTAAACATCCTGGTTCCACTTGATTTTTCTAGAGGAACAGAGGAGTGGATACGTGAGGGACTCAGCAGGCTAAACAACGTTAGTAGCATAACACTTCTGCACGTAGTACCCCTTAGCCTGTCCGAAGTGAGTGATTTTGTTACAGAAGATGTAATAGAAAGTGGGAAGAAGGCTGCTGAAAGTAAAATGAGAGAGTTGATAAAAACGATATCATCATTTGGGCCTTATGAGGTAAGCTATGAAATAGCTGTAGGAGACCCAGCAAAAATAATACTTGAGCGGGCTAATACTGGAAAATTTGATATGATAATGATGGGGCACAGGGGTTACGGATATGTTGAAGACTTCTTTATAGGCAGTGTTACGCTGAAGGTCATATCAAAGTCACCCATACCAGTCTTGGTGGTCAGGAAAAATCCGTAATCAACAGTAACTATTTGATTTATTTTAAATCCCTTATTGGTTTATGCCATTATCTTGCTTATATATCTTCTTCAGCCTGAAGTATGAGTTCTAAGTACTATTGCTTGGTCGAGAATCACTCCAGCGTTGGCACATAACTTATCCTTTACTTATGGTAGAACTTATAACATGTTAGGAAATAACACTGACAGGAAGTGTTAAGAACAGTTTTAAATTAAAGTTCCTTTTTATGAACTTATGCTTATTGCTGTGCGAGGTAGAATAAACTTTATATATTTGACTATTTGGTCAATTTGATGATCCAGAGTATGAATAGGTCAGGAATTAAACATGAAATACCGGGGTGGTTTTTCGAGTTTCATGGTCATAGATGCCCTGCATCGGTACTAGGCTATTTAGCGGGAAAATACGCTTTGAAGATTCTTGAAATAGATAGGGAAAAGGATGAGGGTACCTATGTTTTTTCCGAAACAGGAGATGAGCACCATCAGGGATGTTTTGATGATGGCGTACAAGTAGCTACTGGGTGTACATACGGCAAGGGGAATTATAGGAGGTTACAATACGGGAAGCTGACTATAATCGTTTATAAACCAGGTAAGGGTGCCGTTAGGGTAAGAGTCAAGACGGAGATCCTCGATGAATTAGATAGGTTTGAGTTCTTTAAATACAGAGCATCTGGGGTACCTGCATCTCAAGTTCCTAAAGAGGTAGTTGATGATGTCGTAAATTACGTACTCTCAAAGGATTATGAGGAACTGTTCGATTATGAGTTTCTCAAGGACTTTAATTATAATCCTCCCAGGAAAACCTCGACTAGGTTAGTATGTAGGGTTTGTGGAGAGTACGTATTTGAAAATTATATCAGAATACTCAATGGAAAAATGCTATGTCCGCATTGTTATGATATCGAAAAATACAGGGAAAGGAAGATGAGGTAATGAAAATATGTACTCATCTTCCTTATATGCCGTAGTTTTTATTATAACCTGGATCATTTCTATGATTTTTGCAATTGCAGGTGTGGGTGCCGCCAATACTTTAATTCCAATATATTACTCAATGGATATACCATTTTCAATTGCGGCAGCTACAGGGCTTCTTTTGAACGTATTCTCACTATCTACAGCCACAGTAAATAATGCAAGAAGGGGCAAGGTTTTATGGAAGCTAGGAACTGTTTTCTTAATTCCCGCAGTTATCATGGCTCCAATAGGGGCGTACGTGGGGATCCATACCCCAAGGAAAGTGTTGCTTTGGGTATTCGCGGTATTTCTAATGTATACATTATATAATTTGGTAAGGGGAAGGGTGAAGGAAGAGTCGGGTAGGTTCTATGGGAGCATTAGAGGGTATATGCTCGGTGTACTTGTAGGAGCTATTGCAGGATTTCTTGGTGGCTTATTAGGTGTGGGAGGGGGAATGATAATTTTACCGGTCCTGACTTTGATAGAGAGAGATGCGAAGAAGGTCTCGGCCACAGCGGGGTATGTGGCACTATTTAGTTCTGCAAGCGGTTTTACCATATCTGTTTTTATTGAGGGGGATAGATTATGGGTTGTGGGTTGTGGTGTTGATAGGAGGTGTTTTAGGAGGATTTTGTGGCTCATATCTAATGAACCGCATGAGAACACTTTATGTAAAATACGCAATAGTGTCCATAATAACATTCGTGCTAGCGAAAATACTTGCGGGTTTAGTCTAATTTTCAATTTGCCGCTATGAACCGCAGGTAATTGGTTTTATTGTTAGGCGTTCACAATAGCCACAGACTATTCTTCATGGCGGAACTTCCCTGTGACAGGTTAATAATAAGTTATTGGATTTGATTAAGAGATTGAAATTGAGGGACTACACGAGGACGGAGATTGAAAAAGCCATGAAAAACTAAGGAAAGTAAGGAGAGAAATACGCATGATAAGGAAACTAATGAGAATCGAAACCCACAATAACGAGAAAACACGCAGAGGCAAATCACTTTAAGGATTTAATAAATGATCCCCTACAGCTGACCTCCTCCCTGCCTTGAAAGGGTGTGGGAGGTTTCCTCGCCGCCACCTTCATTTTGTATCCGGTGGTGGTTCATGGGGTTGCCCCGGGCCAGCACCGCGGGGCTTTCCTCGCTGGCCTTGAAGGTCTTTAGTACTGCGTGTATGTACTGCATGATAGGGTGTGGTATTATTGGGTTTGATTTGTCTTCGTGCTTTCTCCAGTTCATTTCTCGCTTCATGTTCCACCAAACACTCTTCGTCCAGGACTCTGGTGTTAGCTTCCAAGCCATGTTTGTTACTGATGCGTAGTCCCTATCCACGAGGTGTCCAAGTGGGCATTGCAATATGTGCCAATCATTGGTACTCTCAAGCTTAACAAAATGTATTGGGCATACTCTGCTGTTTCTGTATGATGAGACACGGAATGGTTTAGAGCCGCGCTCCAAAGCCTTGTCTTCGATAGCCTTCTCGATGTTCTTGAATGGGATTTGCTTGATTCTATGCCTCAACTCGTCCTTCCCAACATCCTCAATCATCGATTCCTGCGGGTTATCACCAAGCTCCTCGGTTATGATTATTGCTGGTGTCTTTGTTAGTTCATTGGCGATTTGCCTAACCCTACCAACCTTCCTATCCCTCTCACGTAGCCTTTTTACAAACTTCCTGTATTCCCTAGTGTTCGTTACGTTCACGTATTTACCATTCGGTAACGCGAAGTGTGGTTTTAGCCTCTCGATAATTGCATTCCTAACCCTCTCATACCGTCTAGCTAATCTGCCGAAGTCCGTCCTTATCATGTAGAGCTGTGGTGTTGCGTATTGCCTATTCCAATCAACCACCTTGCCCACGGTGGATGGTAGGTCGATCTTACCCACTGCTACCGTGTTCTCGTTTATGTCGAAGGCAACAATTGATTCTGGCTCCTCCACCCTAGGCTTCAGCTCAAAGACAAAAATTGCATACCACTTGTTAGCCCTACGCTTAACAATCAACGTTGACGCTAGTTCTGCCTCCCCGTTTAGTATCCTCCACCAGTATTGCCAGAAGCGCTTGTGCAACCTCAACCAAACAACCCTCCTCCCACCAAGTAGGGATAGCTCAAGCCTAACCGGTGCTGTTGAGCCGATGAACTTCCCATAATTCCATGCCTTCTCCGTAAACCTCAATGAGACGCTCCTAACCTCAGGATAGGGCTTATACGCCAAGCCCTTCCTCCTCTCCTCCATGAATGACTTCGCGATTTCAGACGCTTGCCTAATGGCTTGGATGGTCAATTGCGAGTTAAGGCTTGGGTACTCCTGCCTATACCTGTGATAAAATAGCCTTTGGAGCTGTGTTGCGCTTAAAACATTATTCACAACAGCGTATTCAACGACTTCACGAACGATGTTGAGGTACGTGGTCTCAACGGAGTAGAGTAGCTTATTGAGCTCTTTGGTGACCTCAAACTCGACAGCCACAGCCCTACGCAACATCCACAAGAAAACAAACAACCAAACTTAAAAGCCACTCACGACAAGAAGGGGCGAGGCTTGTTCCGTGTTTGTCACGCATACGTACTGACCAAGCTTAAAGATAGGATGAATTAGTCATGGACAAGGCATCCGTAGGCACAGATACGGCATTCACAGTGAAACCCTCAACACCACAGAAAAGCACCTCACTTCCACGAGACGCCACTCAGGGTTGAGCTAAGGCTTAGCAGCCTCGCCCCTCTTGTTTTTATCAACGAAACCCTTTAGTGTAAGGCTTGCATTATCGTGAATGATCGTGACGTAATTGTAGATGCTGGGCCCTAGGAGGAAAAGGTTTATAAACTGTCCAGTCAGTCAGTTAACTGACCAGGTATGGGTAAACCAGGTGTAAACCAGGGAAGGAGTTTAAGGAAAGTGGGCCTTGACTTTGGGCTGATAAGTGGTGCTGAATGGTTGATAATAGTTGCGGCGTTTCTTGGAAGATATCTGTTGCAGTTCTACCAAACATCAATATGGAATTTAGCCGAGTCCTTCAGTATGAACTCCTTTGAGGTTGGTATAGGATTTGCCCTCTTCACAGTCGCGTTCGCCATAGCGGCGTTTCTGATGAGGGAGTTCAAGCCCAGTCAACTTAAAACTGTTGAATTAATCTCACTACCACTCCTTGGAATCACAATGCCGCTCTACATTGTAATACATGGTTATGCCGAGGCATACACATTAATGACTATTGATGGATTCCTAAGCGGCATAATTATGGATTCCTTCATGACCATGGCTGGGATGGCATCGGTGGAGCAGTGGAAGAGGCAGGTTGAGCAGGCGGCATTCTCATTCTGGGTTGCGTTAGCATTAATAGTGGCGCCGTTCACCACCGGTTACTTGCTCGGTCTCGGTATAAGGGAGCTATTCCTCATATTCGCGGTAATGGCTTTTATTGCAATACCATTTGTCGCAGCACTTAGGGGTAGGTATGCATTGAAGTACATGGAGGCGAAGGGGCATAGCGGTAGGGCAAGTATAAGATCCCTGTTCAGAAGTAGGGAGTATAACTGGGCAGTTGTGGTGGCGTTCACGTACACAATACCATTCTTCATAATCATGAGTTTCGGGGGGATTTACGGCGAAATGCTGGGGCTATCTGCATCAACAACCTTCTACCTACTTGCGGCAATGTTCGTTGGTGACGTAGTGACCAGGCTCATAATTAGGTTAAAGTCTCCAATACAGAATAGGAGACCATACTTAGTGTTTGCAGTAACAATTGCGTTGGTGGCCGCGGTGCTTCTAGCCCTTAGCTCAGTCTCGGTAATATTCCTAGTCCTAGCCTTCCTAATCGCTGGAATACCTGATGGAATCTCCTGGACTCTGGGACTCCAGATAGCAAACACGGTATTTAAGCCTGAGGAGATAGCGACATCAACATCATTCTTCAGCTCATCAATGATGATAATGTCAGCCCTAATGCCCCTTGTGGGCTACATGGCATCCATAATAGGATTCACCGTAACATTTTGGGCATTCGCAGCAATCACAGGCGTACTCTTCATAATAGAACTCCTCATGTGAGTAGCAGATCGGTGATTAAAATTATTAAAAAACATTATAAATTCATGATTTGGATTTTCCACTGGTGTAGTTTATGAGACCGGGAGCGAGGATTAGGAATAAGGAGTTGATGAGGGAGAGGATACTGCAGGCTGCGATAGAGGTATTTGCTGAGGAAGGTTTTGATGCTCCTGTAGATCACATATGTGAGAGGGCTGGGGTTTCTAAGGGGATTATTTTTTGGCATTTCAATACTAAGGATCGGTTAATCCTGGAGGTTGCTAAGAAAAGTCTACCTCATGACATTGTGACTAATTGCCTAAGTGAGGGTAATGGTGAGGAAATCCTTAGATGCATTGGGAGTAGGTACCTTGAGAAGTACAGCGACTCCACAATGAGAATGCTCTTCCTACGCACGATATCTTTAATGGGTAATTATGAGGAATTAGCGGCAAGTAGTAGGGAATTGTGTGGACCTCTTGTTGCTGAGGTTAGTAGGCGCGTCTTCAATAGCGATAGTGCTGAGGATGTTGTGAGGATAAGGGCATTCATGGGAGGGCTCCTCTGCTACGTCATTAACCTACCAGGAGTAGATAAGAAAACCTACCTAGAGGCACTCATTAAGATAACCATTAATCGTTAAAATAACTTGGGGAACAATTTATAAATACTGACCAACTGGTCGGTTAGCTGATCAGGTATGGGTAATTCAGGCCAAGGGAACAATGCTAGCATCCTCGGGGCACTAGGTTTAAAGGCAATTCTATTCCCCATATTTGTTGCCATCGCGATAGTACTTGGGCTCGAGTTAGGGGTACATCTAACCAGTTTTAGCGGTTTGGTGTCCACGTACGGTATACCCGTAGGGTTGTTCTTCATGATTTACCCAGCCATGGTGAAAATCAGGGTGAATGAGCTTGCGAAGAGCTTAACGGACGCAAAGAAGGTAGGCTTAATGGTTGCGCTAAACTATGCGATAGACCCGTTCCTGGTGGGTGGACTTGGATATTTCTTCTTCGTAATAATATTCAGGGCATTGGGCCTCGTGAATTCTACTGTTGCTAGCCAGGCGTTTGTAGGGGTTGTACTACTTGGGGCTGCACCTTGCATAGCCATGGTGATAGTATGGACAGACCTCTCAAGGGGTAACTTACCCCTTGGCGTTTCATTTGTTGCGTGGAACTCCATTATACAGATCTTCACGACGCCTGTCTATGTTTGGCTATTGACAAGAACTACCGTATTCGTTAATCCCATATTAATACTGGAAAGTGTGCTGGAGTATCTAGCCATTCCCCTCGCTGCTGGTGTAGTTACTAGGTATCTGCTACAGGGGAAGGCGTATTTCTCGAGGGTTCTGAAGGTGCTAGATAATGTGCAGACTATAGCGCTTCTGTTCACAATAGTCGTCATATTCTGGGGCGAGGGATATGGAATCATGGAATATCCAAACCTAATATGGATGATGGCTATTGTAATGCTCACCTTCTACTTCGTACTGTTTCACATAGGCTACTACACATCAAGGAAACTGGGATATAATTACGCGGACTCAACTGCAATAGGGTATTCAGTGGCTGCCAGGGATTTCGAGGTAGCGATAGCCATTGCAGTAACGGCATTCGCAAAATACGCGTTTGTACCCATTATTACAGCAATAGGCCCGTTACTAGAGATACCTTTAATGCTCCTCCTAGTCTGGGTTCAATTAACCAGGTATAGGAAGGAAGCGCCCGTGCTGGGGGTTTAGGTATTAAATATGGACAATTGATTTAACACACGGATTTGTTAGGAATTTAAAACTCGCCCCTTCCCTTACCTTGGGTGATGTTAGGGAGTACGGCTGAGTTTGTGATGATGTGGTCCTTCGCTGATTTCCAGTAAAGTTTTTATTCTATGCCTTTACTGCGTGGGTTGTATGGTGCTGCTTGACGTGTTGTCTAATGCGTTGGTTATGATTAAGAATGCGGAGGCTAGGGGCCATAGGGAGGTGATTATTTGGCCGTCTTCCAAGCTTGTTGGTAATGTTCTTAGGGTTATGCAGAGGTATGGTTATGTTGGTGAGATTGAGTTTATTGAGGACGGTAGGGGTGGTAAGTTCAAGGTCCAGCTCCTCGGTAAGATAAATGACGTTGGCGCAATAAAGCCTAGGTTTAATGCTAAGGCTTCCGAGTTGCGTACATGGGAGGAGAAGTATCTACCGGCTAGGAATGTTGGTATCCTGATACTAAGCACGTCTAAGGGCGTTTTGTCCCACCTGGAGGCTAGGCAGCTCAATGTTGGTGGTGTTCTCATAGCGTACGTTTACTAATAGTAAATTTAAAAAGGTGTTAATTAGGTGGTTCTGCGATGTCCACGGAGACCAAGCCTGAGCAACCCACGGAGCAGGGAGGTCAGGGGCAGCAGGCTGCGCAGGAGTCGCAGCAACCCGCTGGGCAGCAGGGTGCCGAGCAGGTTCAGCAGCAACAGCAGGCTGTTCAGGAGGTTAGGCCAGCCGAGGCTAAATCTGTTGAGGTTAAGCTGCCTAGGCCAAGGGTTTCGCTTAGTGGTAGGTTGAGGCGTTTGATGAGGGTTAGGGTCTTGATGGAGAGGAGGGAGCCTAGGTGGATGAGTATGGATGAGTGGAGGTTTCTTAGGGTTGCCCACAGGGAGAGTTGGCGTAGGCCTAAGGGCAATGATAATAAGATAAGGCTCGAGATTAAGGGTTACCCGAAGAGGGTTAAGATTGGTTATGGAAAGCCCAGGCTAGTCAGGAACCTACACCCGACTGGGTTTAAGCTAGTGACTGTGCATAGGCCGGAGGATGTGGATAAGGTTGATCCAACGAAGGAGGCGATCGTAATAGGCAGGACCGTGGGTCTTAGGAAGAGGATTGAGATTGTTAGGAAGGCTATTGAGAGGAGTGTCAGGGTCATTAACGTAACCAAGGACGTCATCGACGAATTGAGCAGGTCCCAGTAATTCACCGCCTTAACTTCTCACCAAACCAATCCACAATACTCCTCAACAGCAATGTTTTAAGTGGCTGAATCATTAGTTATGTGATGAGTAATTGGTCTGGTAGGGATGTGGCTGGACTGTTGAGGTCTGTCGAACTTGCTTTTCGTGGTTCCTCATGGTTATTCTACTGGTTTTTCATTTACATTGGAGTTTCATCGGCCATATCCATCATTGAGCTATACCTCACCACTGGACTTAGTGACTATGTGGTAGTAATGCGCATCGTCTATACGTTAGTTAGTATGGGCGTAGCCCTTTATGGTGCTTACCTGTTGAGGAGGGGTGTTGAGGGTATTGGTAGGTACTATAACAATCCTGACTTGATTAGT
>NZ_LCWN02000063.1:0-12546 GCF_002078205.2 Vulcanisaeta sp. EB80 | reverse complement strand
GTTGGGTTCGGGAGTGCGTAACTCGGCACTGTGACGTTTGGGTAGATGAGCTTTTTCGAGACCTCTGTCTCGTTGATTAGTTTGCCCATGAATGCCTTTATCGTGTTGAACTGGTTGGTTAGGTCGACAACAGGGTACCTTCTCGAGTTTGTTAGGCTGAGCGTGCATGACCAATTGCCACCGCTCAATTGGCTTGGGTAGCTAATGCTTAATGCCCAAACCCACAAATCTGCTGTGACGTTTGAGTAGCAGATCCTCTGGCTAACGCCGGTCCTCGGGTTCGTGATGTTAAAGCAGTGCGGTGGTATGTTGATTGTTGCGTTTATGGTTACGGTGTTGTTCCCATTACTCACCGAGTATGTGCTTGGCGATGCCACCCACTCCCAAGCGCCTGTGTACACGGTGCCGTTTACCTTCTCCCAAATCAAGTTGAAGGGTGGGTTTCCTAGGCTGACCACCTCGGCGAACGTCTCGTTACTGTTGAAGAGCTGTGGGTTGCATTGCTCAACCTCTGGGCCCTGGGTTATGTTGTGGCTACTGGGCCAGTAGAGTAGGTTGCATTGGTATGGTGCATTCACCTCGAGCCACAGCAGTGTGATGTTGCTTATGGTTGGTGTTGCGAATTGGTCTATCAAGCCTACCGAGTACTTGCCTGGGCGTGTGAAGCCTATGAACCAGGAGACTGGTTGGGGCACGGGGTAGCAAGCCCTTGGTCCGCAAATCATTGTTTGATTGACTAGGTTACCGCTAACGAGGTATGGATACCTGCTTTGTAGCAGTAGGTATCCCCTTATTGTCACGTTTGCCGGTAGGTCGTGCTCAATAGTGGATAGCGTCTGGTTTATCGAGTTTATCAACTGGGCTTCCTTGGTTAGCCCAAGCGTTGAGGCTGCCAGGGCTGTGAAGAACATTATGGCTAACGTCAGCAGTAGCAAGGCGGTGCCGGCTGGCCTAGTCCTCTCGGGTATTAGCAGGGCAAGGGCTATGCCTAGGATCGTTGGTGCAACGGCCCATGAGAACCATGCCAACCAGGCTATGGTGTGGAATATGGCTATTAGCACTTGTGAGGCGTGGTTTATCGACTCAACAACGGCATCGATAGGATCCAGTGTCCAGCCCAAATTCATCAACACTCCCATGTACTGCTGTGGTATGCTGGCTAGGCCAAAGGTGGATAGCATCTCGATTATGTTCAAAGCCGTCATCGCAGAGGCATCAATGAGCATCACCTTCGACGACCACCAGTAGACTGAGGCCCACTTGTTTTCGGCGCCCTCGGCATATTTTTGCAACATCTGGTAGGTGGTTACGTCACCGAAGCCTGGTACCAAGTGGGACAAGACCCACGGCAGCACAAACGCGAAGATGACTGCCGAGCCTGCGAAGACTAGTCTCCTCATGTTGATGCCTCCCTTAACCACGCCCCAAACAATCACCAACAGCGCCTCAATGGTTACGAAGATCTGGATCAAATATGGGTTTATTTGAATCATCAAACCACCCTGAACCCGAGGGGCATTAGGGCGTCGTTTATGTACCTACCAGCAATGCAGCCCCTACCGGCATAGCTCCAAAACGGCTTTCCCCTACCTAGTTCCTTGATTTCCAGTATGCCTACCTGGACTGGTAGTGTTGATATTGGTACTTGCATGTCCAGTATGTCCTTAGCCCTAATCATGTTGTCCATCATGGGCTTCCTGTAAAGCTTCAACAGGTTCGGAGCCTTATCGAGCCTCATGACAACAAGACCAAAACCACTGTTGACCAGGTGGTCAACCATCTCAACAGTCTCATTCGGTGGCCAGAGGAACAACCTATCCCAACAATACTCCCTATGGACCTTGGCCTTGATTAGGATGTCGCTTTGGTTAACCACCGTCAAAGCCTTCCTAGGCAAGCCGAATGGTGGGTTCTCGCTGGCTACCAACGCCCTACCCCTCATTATTAGGGCTACCTCGCCCAAGCCCAGCAACGCCCTCTCGCTCCCTATCTTACCGAGGTCCAACCCGCACACGAAGATTGTTTTCTTCCTGACCAAGCCCGTCTTTATTTGTAGGCAGTTCAGCATCGGTTAATCAATGCTTGGCTTAAAAGGCGGGGTTGGAGAAAGGAGGGAGGAAAGAGAAGAGGGAAAAATGGTTTTGACTGTGTGGTGCCTAGTTGCTCTTTGCCTCGCCTATGTCGATGATGACCACCGTGTACTCCTTAGGGGCTTCGTTGAGACAGCCTAGCTTGAGCACCGTCCTCCTACCCCCTGGGTTGAAGACCACGGGCTTCGCGTCGTCGTTGAGTAGCGACTTAACTAACTCATTGACTAAACTCTCCCTACCTAACTCGCCCACCTCAACCACCGATTAAGTCGGTAATCGGCTTAAAAGGCTGGGGTTGATGAGGAGGAAAGGGGAAAAGAAAAAGGTGGTTTTGATTTTGAGGCTAGCCCTAATCAGTGGTTTACCTACCTATGCACTCCCAGACTTGCCTGGCTTCGTCTCGGTACTTCGTCTTCTCGAAGCCGCTCTTCCTCAGGTCGTTGATCACATCCTCCGCGTTCTCGCCAGCTATCTCCTCGATGCACTTCTTCAATGTGACTGCGCTTGGCTTTGGTTCTGGCTTCTCGACCCTTATTGGCATCTCGGTGTACCCTGGAGTCCCTAGCCCGAGTACCTTGGCTGCCTCCTCGGTTGTTGCGTATGCGTAGAGCTTTGCCGTGTGTGGTCCGTACTTGCTTAGCTCCGTTAGGTCTGGGTCCACCCTCCCAGCCAATAGGTCCTTTAGGCTCATGTACGCGTATGGGAACTTGACCACAGCGTTCACGTACTTCAGCGCCTCATCCGGCGGTGCGTCGCTCACTAGGACTACATGCCTACCCCTACTGGCTTCCAGCATTAGCCAGTTAATGAGGGTTCTAGGCAGCCCGCTGCCCCACAGCTCATCGATGACCAGGACTACCTTCTTCAGCCCTGCCTCCTCCATGGACTTCATGAGCGTTATTGCGTAGAGCCACTTAGCAACGCTGCCATGAACACCGCTCAAGTCAATGCTTACTGACCTACCCCTCAACTCGCCATTGAGCAACCTCTCAATGAGTGGGTGTGTCTCGGTTGTGAGCATCCAGTGCCTAGCCCTACCCAGTGCCCATAGTGCCTCGTATGCGTGCTCAACGTTTAGGATGCCCTTGTTCGCGGCATCCTCGATTGCCTTGGCAATGCCCGGGAGACTCCTTGGGTGGTTGCTCACGTCTATCGGTGCCTTCTCCTCATTGCTTAACCATGCGGCTGCCCTCTCGATTATTAACTTAGCCCCCGTGCTCAATTCCATGGCTTTACCAGCCCTTACTGCATCGCCTATCGCCAGTGATAGGGCTAGCGGCGATAGGTGCCTCGCTGGGTTTATTGGGTATGGTGCGTGGTAGTCGGTGTAGCCGCTGTAGGCTCCGACCTCGTCCAGTACCACGACAACGTGGTCGTCTGGCGATTGCTCAACGGCAGCCTCCATCAGCACGGTCTTCCCAGAGCCGCTTGGACCAATCACCACAGCATTGCCCCTACTCGCAGCAACGAACTTAAGCAGCCTCCTCCCAACCTCCGCATTCACTGGCCCAGTCATCAGTAACCACTACCCCCAGTTTAAAAAGGGGGTTCACAGTCACGTGAACCGCCAACTGTCAGTGTGCCTAGCCCTGAGTAGACCCCTTTTAAACCGGCTAACTGATTAATCAATGACTTGGGGCAACTGGTTCAGGTTGTTTGGGAGGAAGAGGGAGCCCTATGTATCGCCTTTTTGGTCCGGTGCCCTTGGTCCTAGGCAACCTCAACAAGGTGAGGATGTGCATTACGTTGAGTCTGTCGAGTGCTTCGGCGACTTAAGCGAGGACTTGTTCCAGGTGATGGTTGATAATGAGAGCCACGTGGTTGTCTATGGGGCTATGGGTACGGGAAAGACTACGTTGATGAGGTCTTGCCTACGCAAGGTACCGCCCGGCTACTCGGCGTTGGTGTTCGATGTTGGTGGTGGTTATGAGGGCTTCACAGACTACCACGCCCTCTACCCAATAAACCCGGTTGAGCTCGTGCCCCATGCTTTGCACAGCGTCGTTGATGAGGTTTTGAAGATCGCTGGGGTCTCTGAGGCCCTATCATCGCCGATGATCTACAACGCGATTAGGTGCATGACCTGGCTGACCGGCTCGCCAAGCCCCTTTGGTCCACCGCAGAGCTTCGATGTGAGGAGGTTCAGTAGGGACTTCACCGGCTTGTTTAGGCTTTGTGGGGCTTTGGTTGAGGAGGGTGTTGTGGCTAGTGATGACGCTAACTCGATAAAGGCACTACTGAGGAGGCTCTTCGACATGCACCACTGGGCCATAAACTCTCCAGAGACCCACCCGCTGATCAAGAAATTCCTAAGCGGTGGGTTGAGGGGTAAGTCAATAGGTATTGACCTCAGGCCGTTTAGGTTCGATATTCAGAGGTGGTTCTACATAATAACGCTGTTGAAGGCCATCGAGTTGTCCGACCTAACAAACGTGATAATAGTCATCGATGAGGCTCACCTATTCATGCAAAGCCCGGTATCAACGCTTAACAGCCTGTTTAGGATGGGTAGGAATAGGAGGATCTACTTCGCATTGATTAGCCAGGCACCTCAGCACTTCCCGCCCGACGTTTGGAGCACCGCCAAAATCTTCATCGAGTTCCCGATACCCTTCATAAGCTTCATGGATGTGTTGAGGAGGAGGCCGACGTACAAGTACGCGTTGGGTGAGGAGGATGTGCCGGGCATTAGGACGAAGGCTGAGTTGGAGGAGCACTGGCGTGATATACACACGGCAATGGCCATCATAAAGCCGACAACGCCAAAGATGAAGGAGTGCCTAGGCGCCGGCATGACCATGATGCCGGTTAAGGTTGACGTGAACATACAACCAAAGCCCAACGCAATAACGCTGAGGAAGTGCGCTGAAAAATACGGGGTGCCCCTTGAGTTGATTTGGGAGGGGGGTTTTGGTTGGGGTGAGGGAGTGAGGGCTGTATGGGAGTGCATTGGGAGCCAGTAGTCATGTATCCGAGGGATGTGAGGAGCTTTTACCTAGTTGGTTTAGAGGCTAGGGTGCCGATTGGTGTCTTTAGTGTTGATGTTGAGGAGCGGGTTGATAATCGCCTCATCATTGGGGTTAAACCGATCAAATGGGGCTACACAACACTCTCGGCACTTAGGGATTTCCTGGCCGGTGAGAACTCGAAAGGGATTAAGACCCAAGCCCACATGGCATTCCCGGCCGAGCTTGGACACTCACTCTACTTCATACTTAGGAGGCTCGGCTTCAGGACCTGGTGGTTCAAGATGGTTAATGCAGACCCAACAATTGTCCCACTAAAGGCAGGCAATGACTACGAGGTCCTCAGGAACATAGCCTACCTACACGCCATCCATAGGCTAATCGTCATCGACAAACTCAAGAAGCCACTCTGGATCAGGCACAAGACCGCAACGCCAACAATGCACGCCATACTAATGAAAAGCGGATACAACCACAACAAACACCTGATCCAACAACACGTACCAAAAACAATGATAGAAAAACTACCGAAGGTAGTACTGGCGTGAGGACAAACAAGCCACCCAAGAAAACCCAAGGCACAACCACTAAAAACAAACAACCCACTATGGTAGGTCGTGGGTTCAAATCCCACCGGGCCCACCAACTTTCCAATCAATCCCTCTTTATCATGCATACCACCATGACTAGCCCTGCATATCAAACCTGCTAGTCATTCTTGCCCTACTTTGCTTAGCATGTTCTTTATGCGTTGGGTAACATAAATAGGCATTCTATGGCTAGCCCTATTAGGATGTCAGTGACTTCATAATGTCAATCAACCGATGATGGTATAAAGTGTGGGTTTCCGCTCAATGATTCCCTGAATATCCTCGTTATATTTCGTGCTGCTGACTCGATGCTATTCAGCAGCAGTCTTGCCCAAACACTCCCTGGCGTACCATCGCTCCTCTCCTCAATGCACCCAAGCAATCCTTTTCGTTCTCCAGGATTACCTCTACACTCAGCTTGCTAGTGCTCCTCAGCAAACCGAAGAGTTACTTGTGGAGCTGATGGAGAGGAAGGGCCTAAGGCTTTGTCTATATAGCCGACTCGGTATCTGGGTATGTAAGTAGGGAGTCGCCTAAGTACTACCTGTAGAATAGTACCAAGTGACATTAACCAATGCACCAACTGCGGTGATGTCGATTTTAGTGAAGAGTGGAGGGGTTAATCATGGTGCTTAATCCTGGAGTCATGCATGGCAAAGGGCTTAACATAACCAAGCCCAGCTGTACGCCGTCGAGTTTCGTGAAGGAAAATAAAGCTTAATTTTAAGGGTAACCCATGTTTAATGTGTCTCAACTAGGGCTTACATACGCCTCAGGGGGCTTATTCTAAACCTTCTATAGGTGTCATACCTGCTAATTATCGGTGTTTCACTAGCCATGGTTAGTTCATCTTGATCTAACGGCTAGTCTAAGGGCTACTATGGCCATGGTTAAGCCAACCATCACCGCCAGTGCGACTATCAATACAACTAGGCCGTAGGGTACTGGGGGTTTTGCCTGACCCATACCGCCAACGGTTACTACCTTTGGTGCACCTGTGGTGGTCCCCGTTGATATTGATGGCACTATGCTTGATGCGCCACTCAGCATGTAGACTATGTCGGCTGGGTCTATGTTGAATGAGCTGCTTTCATTAATTGGTAAAGCAGGTGAAGCAACTGTTACGGGTCTTATGATTGGTATTTGTTCAATTAACCTAACCTTAATGATCACTGTGCCGTTATTAGGTATAGTCATGTTCATGCCTGTGAGCAGTACGAATGATGGCCTGGTTATGTTTATGATTTCCTCGTAACTGGTTACGTTCACTGGAACACCATAGATGTTGATAACCTCACTGCCAATGGGCTTAACAATTATTTTACCACCACCAAGCCTAATTATGTTGGTGTAGACCAGGTAATAGGGTACTTGAGGTAGGTTACTGAACTCGGCTATGCCATTAGAGACCTTAACGCACAACTCACCGTAGGGTGATGTCATGTGGGGTGAAAACACAAATGGTAGGAATACTGGTGGTGCCAGTAGCGCGCAAACCGTACCATTACTGACAGGTTCACCGTTAGGGGCCTTAACTATCACGGTTACGTTAGCCCTCGGGTATTGGTTCAGCGGCTTAAGGACAATGTTACCCTTAACCCATGAGTATAGGGCTGCTGAACCACCAGCAAGCACCCTCAGTAGCATTGAGCCATTAACGTACGTGTATCCAATGTATTCGATGAGCTTGTCCTGGGTTACGTTAAAGCTATAAGCCACCACTAAGTAGTTTTGGTTGGGTTCTATT
The DNA here is from genome assembly GCF_002078205.2 of Vulcanisaeta sp. EB80. Classification (NCBI taxonomy): domain Archaea; kingdom Thermoproteati; phylum Thermoproteota; class Thermoprotei; order Thermoproteales; family Thermoproteaceae; genus Vulcanisaeta; species Vulcanisaeta sp. EB80. Next base: position 5,153 of record NZ_LCWN02000063.1, on the reverse strand, counting down.
AACCGCATTGCCACGTGGCTCACCGCAAGGTTATGACCGTAAGCCACTATGCCAATGAGAGATCCATTGGTGCTCAGTATATTAACCACTAAACCGCTCCTAAGGAGCGTTATTGGTTGCGCGGCAACAACAAGCGCCAGTATTAACGCTGTTAATGCACCTACCATTAATAGGTATGGCTTAACCCTTCCCACCTTCACCCTCCCTACACCAGTTACATACATACCTAAACCCATGCCTGGTCACCACCCCCGCTGGCTCATCCTTAATTTTACTAACACCTAAATCTTGAACGTTCTAAGTGCTAGAACTTTATAATTAACGCTGTAAGGCCTAATCGTGAGCGATGAGTTTAGGCTTGGTGAAACTACGTTAAGAGTTTACCTGCTGCTGGTTAGGGAGGGTAGGGCGATGAGTATTAGGGAAGTTCAGAAGGCTCTTGGCCTCTCAAGCCCTGGGCAGGCCTACCACCACCTGGAGAGGCTTAGATCACTGGGTCTTGTCGTTAGGGATAGTGATGGGTATAGGGCGGTTAAGAGGGATGGTGTGTTGGAGGGTATTTTAATAGTTAGAACGGCAATACTGCCGAGGGCAGCCTTCTACCTAGGTTTCTCAATAACCTTAACAACGGCGTACGTGATTAGTGTACTGCTTGGATTAATTAGACTAGACTTGTTCGCAGTGATAGCCCTATCATCCCTCTCAATCTTCTCAATAATCGAATTCAATGACCAATGGATCAAGTTAAGGAGACTACTAAAACAATACAAAGCCTAATGTTCACTGCCAAGTCTCCCTGGGCCGGCTTCACTAGAACTAGCAGTATCAGCATTCTTAGCAAGCCACATGCTAACGTAAGCATCCCACGCCATAAGGTACAGTGATATTAATGGCACTAGTGTGTTAGTGCCTCCCCTAGCCAATAGCCAGTCAATGGGTAATTCAGGTGATTGCCAGTTGATGCTATCCTATCGTAGAATAAATTGTGTGGCAGGTATTACGGTTATGATCAGTGGGGGGCAAGGTGTTACGATCATCGTTCTTTACCGACCTACTCATCACTCAAGGAGAGAGCGCGTGGAGGTTATTTAGGTTTACGCATTTTATTGCATGTTCATGAGAATTTAATAAATTGGTGGGTACTTGTTTTGTTATGTTATTGTTCCACCGGTTATGAATTCTGAGATTCCATCGCCTAGCAGTGCAAGTCCTATGACTACTATTGTTATTATTACCCCAGGTATTATGGCATACCACCATGCTGGTGCTGGGAAGTACTGAAATCCTTCTGATACGAGCCTTCCCCACTCTGGGTATGGCGGTGGTACGCCAAAGCCGAGGAAGCTTATTATTGAGTAGGCAAGTATTACATTACCTAAGTCTATTGTTGCATATGACACTATTGGTGTTAGCACGTTGGGGAATATGTGCCTAAATATTAATCTCATTGTTCTCGTGCCTGATAGCTTAGCTGCATCTATGAAGTACTGTGTCTTAACCCTGAGGGTTTCAGCCCTAAAGAGCCTTGCGTACGTTGGCCACCAAACAACCACTAGGGCTATTGCTGCATTTATCGCGCCTCTCCCTATGGCTGCTTCAACGGCTAACGCCAGTATTATTGCTGGGAATGCCAGGAACATGTCGGTAACTCTCATGCCGGCCTCATCAACGTATTTACCGAAGTAACCGGACACCATCCCTATAAGTCCCTTCATTGAAGGATTAGGTCTTTTCGTCCTCATAATTTTTAATTAGGTGACTCACATTGATTTATTAATGGAGGTTTCCGAGGATGTCCTACTTAAGGCCGTGGACCTAGCCCTTGGCGTGGGTTCCTCCTACGCCGAGACCAGATTCCAGGTAGATTCTGTCCGCTTTATACATGTTAGGAATGGTGCCCTCCAATCAATTGGTAATTACTCCTATGGCGGTGTTTCAGTTAGGGTTTTAGTTGATGGTATGTGGGGTTTCGCAGCAACTAGCGACACCTCCTGGGACTCAATTAAGGATGCCGTAAGTAGAGCCGTAACTTACGCCAGGGCTGTAGCTAGGATTAGGAGGAGGAAGATAAGGCTTGGTCATGAGAGGTTGGCTAGGGTTTCCTACAGCGTTAATGAGGGGGTTAAGGTTGAGGATTTGAGTGATGATTACTTGGTGAAGTACCTAACGGGGCTTGATTCGCGCATTAAGGTCGAGCCTAGGGTTAGGGTTAGGAACCTATTCCTTAACGTTAAAATTACGGACAAGGTATTGATAACCAGTGATGGAGCTTACGTGAGGAGTAGGGTACCGAGGATTTACTTATTCGGTTCATTAATAGCCTATGACCCACAGAAGGGTAGTGCCCAGAGGAATGTGGAGTTCGGCGGTTCGGGCGGTTTTGAGATACTGGGCAATGTGGAGCAGGAGTTGGATAGGGAAGTTAGCGCGATCAGGGATGTCCTTGATAAGGCGAAACCGCTTCCGCACGATGACGTGATGGATGTTGTATTTAGTCCTGAGTTGGCCGGCATATTTGTTCATGAGAGTGTTGGCCACCCGTCGGAGTTGGATAGGATAATGGGTAGGGAGGGTGCTGAGGCGGGTGAGTCCTACATGAGGGTTGATTACCTGGGTAGTTACAAGTTGGGTAGTGACCTGGTCACGATAATCGATGACCCAACAATACCCAATAGTTACGGTTATTACCTCGTGGATGAGGAGGGCGTGCCTGCGAGGCCTAGGTACTTGATTAGGAATGGTTATGTCAATGAGTTCCTCATGAATAGGGAGTACGCCAGCTACATAGGGCTAACGAGCAATGCGGCGGCTAGGGCTAGTGAGTTTGATAAGGAACCGATACCTAGGATGGCAAATACCTACCTGGCACCTGGTGATTGGAAGCCCGAGGAAATTGTTAGAGAGACGAGGAAGGGCTTATTCATTGCCTCATACACCGAGTGGAACATCGATGATAGGCGTTGGTTCGGTAGGTATGGTGGTTTCGAGGCCTATTACATCGAGAATGGGGATCTCAAGTACATGGTTAGGGACCCATTCATTGAGGTTGACACCAAGACCCTATGGAGCAATGTGGACGCTGTGGCTAATGACCTACGCTTCTTCCCAGGGACTTGCGGTAAGGGAAACCCTGAGCAGGGAGTGCCTGTCTTCCTGGGTGGCGTGACCTTCAGGGTTAGTGGGGTTAGGGTTTTGAAATCACCAACCTAACCCTTCGTTATGTTGAGTCCCCTGATCAAAACGTAGGAGGGTGATGAAGCCGGTATAGGCATATCCCACCAATAGACCTGCCTCGTATCTTTACTAGAGTCCGTGAAGTTCCTAAGCAACGTCTTGAAGGAATCCGCAATCCTTAATCCACGTAACCTGGCAGCAGGTTTTCCATCCCTAATAAGCAATGCAACATCCCTAACAACTGTCGAGAACAAACCCTCCTTAATATTTTGGAACCTAGTGTACCAATTATTAGTTATCAACAATCCACTACCTAATTCCCTCATCACAGTATCAACATCACTCGATAAGCTACCCGCACCAATCCTCGCATGCCTTGGGCTTGGCCTAACCCAATTATTCACAGCATGACCTGTACTGGTTACACCGAATCGCGCGGCTGTCCTGTTATTGTGGAGAATGCTCGTTAAGACACCCCCATTTAGGATTGTGAGGTTTGTCGTGGCATTACCCTCGTAATCAAAGGCCTCCGAACCAACCACGGAACCCTCACCCGATAAGTCCTCGAGGGTTAATTTCTCACTGGCCACCTGCTTACCGACGTCATCCCTAGTCACACCAGACATTTCGGTAATTATTGAGTATGCATTGAACCAGGTGGATGCTAGCAATCCATACAGGTGACCCGCGACCAACGGTCCGAGCAGTACATCATAACGCCCATTATCTATCCTCTCCTCAGGCAATCCCTTCGCCAGCGCAACCAATGATCCAGCCTCCCTACCTGCATTCTCGGGTTTGAATTCGCTTAACGTTCTCGATACGGATACGGAGGTTGCCGAGACATCATCCAAGAAGGCCCTTATCGTCAGTGTTACGAATGATGATTTATCCTCGAGCTCAAGCCCTGTGGTATCCACGTAATACCTCTCCTCAACGCCAAACGTTAGGGCCCCTGCATTCCTACTCGAGCCCTCGGACAGGGATGCGTTTATCGCGTTGTTGAGCTTATCAACGATCCTGTCAACGTCAACCTCGATGTTTTTATCGTAGGACCCAGGTAACTGGCTGGGTTTGCCGACATGCGTTAGTCCTGTGTAGAGTTCGTCCTCGGGTAGGTTTTCGAGCCTCTTAACCATCCTCTGCAGCTCATTACTTATGTCCCTGGCGTTTATTGATGTGAGCGATGCCGTTATGTACCTCCTGGACTTGGCAACGTACAGGCTCACCTCCTGTGTCAGCCAATTGTTTATTATTGTCGGTTCGTTGTTTGCGAACCTAATCATTGACCACCTAACGTTCCTAGCTATGATTATGCACTCATTGACGAGACCCTTAACGCCGTTAATGGCATTATTAAGAACTTCGAGTACACTCATTGTGTGAAACGCGCACTAAACCTAATAAGCATTCCCGTACCATCAACAAATAAAACACTTAAAAGTCAGGTTGGCAGTATGGTTTTTGTGAAGTTAGTAACTACGATTAGGGAGGAGGGGTGTGCCGTGAATAAGCCATTACTTAAAACCTTAGCCCTAGCGCAATTGGGTTTAGCGGCAGCACTTACGTTATTCTCCACAATCATAGACCCACCAACACCAGTAAACATATTGATTGCCTCGGCTGTGGCGGGTATTGAGGGTTTATCCGTAGGTGTTGTTATGAGGTATCTAAGGCGTGGGTGCTTTAGGTGATTTGGCAATCGCAATTATCAGCGGGAATTTACGCCTCAAAACCACATCATTGAAGTACGGCGTTAACACATCAGTTAGGCACTTACTCGTACATGAGTGGCCGTGGGCATTCAACCTATCCCCATCGACCTCCACAACGATAAATGAGGCATTGGGCCTTAGGGATTTCACGACATTACTCATGGATAGGTCATGGTCACCCCAATGATGGAGTGTGAAGACAGCCACCGCGGCATCAAACCTCCTATAACCAATCGGTAAAGCCCAGCTACTCCCATTCACGAA
>NZ_LCWN02000004.1:0-65150 GCF_002078205.2 Vulcanisaeta sp. EB80 | reverse complement strand
TTTTTTTTTTTTTTTTTTTTTTCGTCTTTCTTTCGTGTGTTTGTGCTTTGTTCCCCGTGGGTGTGGGTTTGTGGGGCCGCCGGGATTTGAACCCGGGACTTTCCGTGGTGGGTTGTTTGGTTTTATGGTGGTTGTGCCTTGGGTTTGTTTGGGTGGTTTGTTGGTCCTTACGTCAGTACTACTCTTGGTAGTTTTTCTATCATTGTTTTTGGTGCGTGTTGTTGTGTTGGGTGTTTGTTGTGGTTGCCGTTATTGCGTGTGTGGTTGGTGTTTCTGTTTTGTGCCCATGTTCGTGGTGCCTTATAAATCTAATTGATGAAATGATTGTTGGTGTGGGTTTGGGTGTCTACGTAATGGCTTGGCTGTTGGCTTATGGAGGTGTTGATTGCGGGTTATGGAGCCATGCCCATCGAGTATGTATGGTATCAGAATTGTGTGGCGGCTAAAGCAATGGGGGTGAGGAAATGCCTAGGTGATTGGCATGCCACCACAAACCACAACCAATGAAACAAGGAAACCACTACGTAGGTCCATTGCCGTCGAGCTTGAGACCACTAAAGAGCTCAATAAGCTACTCCACTCCATTGAGACCGCATACCTCAACATCGTTCGTGATGTTGCTGAATATGCCGTTGTGAACAATGTCACGAGTGCAACACAACTCCAGGGCTTGTTCTACAGCAAGTATAGGGGTGAGTATCAGGGCTTACATTCTCACCTAGTAATCCAAGCCATTAAACAAGCCTCTGAAATCGCCAAGTCATTCATCGCGCGAAGAAGAAAGGGCTTGGCGAGCAAACCCTACCCTGAGGTTAAGGCTGTGTCCATTAGGTTCACCGAGTTCACATGGGGTTATGAACAATTCGTCAAATCAATAGCCCCGGTTAGGCTTGAGCTATCCCTACTTGGTGGGAGGAGGGAGGTTTGGTTGAGGTTGCACAAGCGCTTCTGGCTCTACTGGTGGAGGGTACTAACTGGGGAAGCCGAGCTCGCATCTACGCTGTTGATTAAGCGTAGATTGAATAGGTGGTACGCAGTCTTCATCTTCAAGCTGAAGCCGAGGCAAGAGGTACCACAAAGCGTGGTGGCATTCGATATAAACGAGAACACCGTTGCGGTGGGCAGGATCGACATTAAAACCACCGTGGGCAAGGTGGTTGATTGGAATAGGCGGTACGCTACGCCGCAATTGTATGAAATAAGGACTGATTTCGGTAGGTTGGCTAGGAGATACGAAAAGATTAGGAATGCGATTATTGAGAGGCTAAAACCACACTTCACATTACCAAACGGTAAGTACGTGAATGTGACAAACACCAGGGAATACAGGAAGCGCGTGAAGATGTTGAGGGAGGGGAGGAGGAAGGATGGGAGGATAAAGCACGTTGCTAATGAACTAACAAAAACACCGGCAATCATAGTCACCGAGGAGCTTGGTGAGGAACCACAAGACGAGATGATTAATGGCGTGGGCAAGGGTGAGCTCAGGCATAGAATCAAGCAAATCCCATTTAAGGCTGTGGAGAGGGCTGTTGGGGATAAGACTTTGGAGAGGGGTTCGAGGATATTCCACGTATCATCATACAGAAACAGTAGGGTATGCCCAGTTCACTTTGTTAGGCTTAGGGAGACCAACGACTGGCACATTCTCTACTGCCCACTTGGTCACTATGTGAATAGGGACTACGCATCTGTGTTGAATATGATGTGGAAAGTAACACCGGAGGGATGGGTCAAAGGCGTATGGTGGAACATGAAGAGCCTGAGCAGGAACATGAACTGGAGAAAGCATAAAGGAAAATCAAACCCAATAATACCACACCCTATCGTGAATTACATACACGCAGTACTAAAGACCTTCACGGCCAGACTGGAGCGATGCCCTGCGATGCTGGCCCAGGGCGACCCCATGACCCGCCACCGGATGCAAAATGAAGGTGGCGGCGAGGAAACCTCCCAAAAAAGGGAGGAGGCCAGTCCATCGCAGATTGAACAGATGGTTACTGAGGGCAGGGTCGGCATATTCGCAAGATAGGCTAAGTCTGCAACATGATCTAGATTCATGTAATTACTGTAAATTATTTAATTATTTAAAATTCATATTTTTCTTTACTCCACGAGTATTTTTGTTAATTTATCTTTTAGTTTCTCCACTTCGATTAATATTAATCCCAGGTTTGGGTCAGGTTTTGCTATTGCTGCTAATATTAACTCCTTGCTTAATGGCGTAATTAGGAGCGTATTTCTCGTGTATTGTGCTACGTTTATTACTGATTCGCCAAGATTGAGTTCAGCACCTAACCTATCAATTGTGCTTCTGGCTATGGCAACCATGGCGCTGACTATTTTGGCATTGAATTCACCACCAACCTTAAATGCGACAGGTAAGCCATCACGCCTGACAACCAGGGCACCAACCACGTCTGGGTAAACCCTACCCATGAACTCCTCAAGTGTGTTTATGATTTCCTTACCTACACTGGATTCCATCAATGTCTATTGTGATTGGTTGTTTAAATACCTTTCTATTCTTTTCTTTATGAATTAAAGAGGACATGCAATAAAGCGTTCTAAATATTAGAGGATAAATAGTAAGCTTAATTATTTTTTATTTAGCATGAAAATACGAATTGAGTAAGCAAGGTATTTTGAACTTACGGTTCTAATGTATTGATTCAAGCAGTGCCTTGAGTAAGTTTACTGTGAATCTATGATCCATACTCAAGTAATCAAGTAGTAACCTATACAAATTAAATGGCAAAGAGCCTGCTAATAATGTTCTAACGAGGAAGAACTTCGCATCAGAATCTCCACAGGTCTTGGCAACCTCCATGGCTTGGAATGCTGCGAATATCGCGTATATCCCGGGATCCACATTGTACACGGTAAATATTGTTATTACATTGTCTGCATACTCACCGGCATCCTTAATACCAACCAACTTCTTACTTGCCTCCTGTATTTCCGTAAATTTACTAACTAATGCGTTCAATTCCTTATTTAATTCAGGGAATAGCTTAATGATTGAGTTTATGGCGTTCATTGTTATTGTTCCGTAATTCTTAAGTAAACAGTCGCTGGGTTTAGCATCGAGTGCCGTTAAGATTATGTGCTCAATGTACTTAACGATCTCCTTAACGTCTGCATTACCTGCAATTCCAACTATCGTGTTGGAATCCTGAGTGGTCATTAATTTTAAATTGGAATTGAATAATATATAAACATTGCGCGGTAAAAAATAGGAAGCAGAAAGCTCTTTAGACAATATTATTGACCAGCAAACCCATTGCCCAGTATATTGGGCAACTGAACTTTACTTAATATGGGTATTAGGAGCATGGAGGACGCTGCCGCAACAAGGGGTTTCCATGGAATTAACACCCTTGGCGCCCTCAATTCTATACCTACATTCTCAATAACATCGTTAATACACTCACCCAACGGCTTAATACATATCCTCCTGTAACTTGTGAATCCCTTAAGCGCCTCATATGCTTCATAGATCACGTTGAATCTGGGACCGGTTAGGTGCTGTAGATAATCCCTATCCACCTCAATCTCGGATTCCACATAACCATTATTGAATATCCTCACGTGTAACTCCCATGGCTCGTAAACCCTCTTCGCGAGACTGTATAGTTCACCCTTATTAAGAGCGAGCGATGTTTGTTTAAACCCCCGCCTAATGAGCCCAATTGCCGCATCATCAACCTCATCACTCGGTATCCTCACAACAAAAACGCTATCCCTCAACCCACGCATTATCATGCTCAGCGGTATACCGTATCTCCTACCATCCTCAAGGCGGACATACCGAGGTAGGTAAGCAATGTACTTACTACCCATGACTGAGAGTAGCAACTAGGGCTCTTAATTTACTTTTGGTTAAATGGCCACCAGTTGTATTTACCAAGTAGGACTATTATTGCGGGTACTAACAATGGCCTGACAAGGAAGGAGTCTATGATCACCGAAGACGCCACCGCAAGTGCGACTTGCTTAAGGATGTATATGCTCGAGAGGGCTAGGGATGCAAAGGCCATGGCTAACACCAATGCAGCCCCAGTGACCACCGGTCCCGTGAATTCCACAGCCCTGACTATGGCCTCATCATCACTATAGCCATTAATTATCTCCTCCCTGAACCTACTGATTATAAAGAGGTCGTAGTCAGTACCAACACTAAGCAGCAGCGAGATTAGGATCACCGGCAGTAACCAGTAGGTCTTCACACCCATGAGGCCTTGGAACACGGCTGTCGTGAGTGCTAAGGACCAGGTTATGCTCATGAGTACCGTGGACACCAGCCTGAGGGGTATCATTACCGACCTCATGTATATCGTGAGTATCACCACATTGATTGCTATCATCACGTAGAGTATCAACCCGTAGTACTCACGCTCAAAGCCAAGTACGAAGTAATATTTATACGATGGGGATCCGCCAACCAGCACCTTAACACCGTACTCTCTCGATATCTCGTTTGCCAACTCCCTGAGGCTTATGTATATGGGTATGAGCTTGTCCGATAGGGATTGCTGATTAACCGTAACCGTTATTATGTAAAGGTTTGTGCCGTTGTACGACATGAACGCATTAATTACATAGTTCTGCCCCTCAACACTCTTAAGTAATGCCAATGCGCTGGTTTCATTCCCATAAACCACCAGGTATGCCGTGGAGTAGTCGTAATTCCTAAAATGATTAATCAAGATGCTGAGCCCGATCTTGGCTGGGGTATTGGGCATGACCTGCACTGGGTCCGTGGTTATGCTTATGGTAGTCACCAGGTATATAAGTGCCACAATGGTTATTGCAAGAAATACTACCAACACCGTCTTTGGTCTCCTCACAGCAAACCTAGCCATCCTCGATAGGAAGGCAGTCCTCAATTCCACGGACTTCGCCCTCAGACCCATAGGCCACAATACCAAGTCACCAAGTAGTCTCATCGCCTCTGGCAGTACTATTGCTGTGGCTATCAACGTGAACGAAACAGCTATTATGAAACCTATACCTATATCCTGGATATACCCATACCTAGATATTGCGAAGCTACCAAGTCCAAAACCAACCACTGAGGCGCTGGTTAATATCGTGGGCCTCACCCTACTTAACGTTATCCTCAAGGCCTCATCCTTACTAAAGCCCCTAATCCTCTCCTCAAGGTACCTGCTCAGGATCAACATGCTGTAGTCAACGCCTATCCCGAATATTATGGGTGCGATCATGTAAACCGCTAGGTAGTAAAGCCTGAAATTCACGGCCCAACCATACAGCAAACCAAGTGATGCGAGGTATGACAGCCCAAGGGCTGTCAATGACACTATGGGTCCTATCAGCGTCCCCAGCATGGATATCATAGTCACGAATACGAGTATTGCCGTGGTCTTATCAATAATGTTTACATCGCTCGTAACTATCTTCTCAAGCTCGTACAAAATAACCCCAGTACTGACTGGATAAACCCAATCCTTCCTAACCAACAGGTTGTACACGTAATCCTCGTAATTGTTTGGTAATGTTATGAAGGCTACGGTGTAGATTCCATTTAGGAATTTTTGGGTTAGGTTATCCGGCAAGTTAAGGATGTTCGGTGGTGAGTATTGCCGCATTAATACTGTGGTGATGCCATTACGTACTTCATTAATTACTGAAATAACCACTGAGGTGTTATTATTGCAGGCAAGTTGGTAAATGTATGGTTTAAGCAGGACTGGTGTTTCATTAACGAACCCCTGGGCTATCAATAGCCTTAGCAGGTTAATGTTTGCGTTAGGCCCGATTAATGCAGCTAGTTTAAGCGTTGTCTCGTTAACGCCCTCCTCCATTAGCTTTTGATACACATAACCTGTGACATTACTTACTGAGTAAAGCCCTGGGTACTCCTGCCGAATAATCTCCTCATAATTATTCAATAATAATCCCGTCACGTTAGCCCTAATTAATTGATAAGGTGTTGGTGATGGGCCAAGAAGCCCCTTTAATTGCTTTAGCGTTTTATTGGCAAGCTCGTATACGTAGGGGCTATACCCATACTCATTTATGTAATCCCTCGTAGTTAATAGAAATAACGTATCCAGCGAGGCGTTGGGGTAGTTTCGTAGGTAGTAACTCCCGATTTCCTGATAAAGCAGTTGATCGTAATTCAGCGTAGCATTAAGCTCGTTCTCAATCTTTCTCGAAATATCACTCACCATTGAGTAGTACTCCCTATTTATTGATATTACCGCACGACATTGGTTATTCAATGACCAGTATAGGTTCCAGGTGCTTTGCGTGACATTGCTCATGATTTCGTTGGTGGCGTTATTTATGCTCTCGTTGTACCTCGAATAAACGTCATTATATACCGTAATTAAGTCAACCAGTGAAATATTTGGTGCATCTATTGAATCCACAACATTACCCACATAACCCAACCTACCCCATATACTACCAGACCCATTTAGTTTAATAACAACGATTAATGTGGTCTCGTTAGAAGAACCAATGTACCTATTAACAATGTTACTCACGATTATGGGCTCTATGTTGTTGGGCATGAGTTGTGTCTCGTCATAGGTCAATACACCGAAAACACGTCCTGAGTAGTAAGCCAGGTAAGTCATCACAAGAAGCCACGCTATAATCACCGCAATGGATTTGGCCCTTCGAGTATTCATTACATTGGATAAGGCATTTTAATTGGGTTAAATATCATTCTTTGTGATTAGTAATGAGGAGGTAGTTAGGCTGATTGATGTTGGTAAGAGGTATTACTTGAGTGGTGATGTTTATGTTGATGCATTGATAGACATAAACATGACGATTAAGGCCGGGGAGGTGGTGATAGTAATGGGCCCAAGTGGTTCAGGTAAGACGACACTCATGAACATAATAGGTACACTAGATAGACCAACTAGCGGTAGGGTTATTATTGATGGCGTCGATGTCACAGACAAGGATGAGAATTACTTATCAAGGTTTAGGCTAGAGAGGTTGGGCTTCGTGTTTCAACAATATAACCTAATCTCCCAACTCACAGCTCTTGAGAACGTAATGTTGCCCATGTTATTGACAGGTAGGTACACGAGGGAGGAGGCTATGGAAAAGGCAAGACTGCTTCTCGATCTTGTGGGCATTCCTGAAGTGGTAAATAAGAGGCCCAACCAACTCAGTGGTGGCCAGCAACAGATGGTTGCCATTGCGAGGGCGTTGGCTAATGATCCATCGCTTGTGATAATGGACGAGCCCACGGGCTCCATAGACCTGGCAAGCTCATACCTAATACTGGACCTCGTGCGGCTCCTAAATAGGTACTTAGGCATCACGTTCATAATAGCCACCCACAATATGGAGGTTGCCTCCATTGGTGGCAGGATCATCTACCTTAGAGGTGGTAGGATAATTGAGGAGAGTGATTTGAGGAGGATTAAGGAGGAGTTTAGTAGGTTGCGTGTTGACCCTGTCGTGGTTGCGAAGTCCTACCTTAGGGTACTGGATATCGAGGAGAGGAGGTTACGGAGACTTGGTCTTGATATGACGGATGTGGAGAGGAGGAGGAATTCAATCAACGATTTCCTGGGAAAACACGAAAGTTGAGTGAATAGGTTTAATTAAGGTGGTTGTTTTGTGAGGTTGTGAGGTTGAGGGGCGTATTACTGGTGATGATCATAGTCATACTAGCGATCAGCAGTATTGCACATGCTAATGAGGCTGTGAGGGGTTACTTCGTGGTTAATTATGTAACTTACCTAAACCCCAGTGGGCAGGCTACGAATTACTACATAGAATACTCACTAACACTTTACAATAATGAGCCATACCCAATACCATTAACAATCTCAATCGAGTTGCCGCAATACTCAAGCGTTCTCTATACGTCACCAACTGCTAACGTGACGAGTAATGAGGTTACGTGGGTAGTAAACCTACAGCCATATTCCGAGGAAACCCTTGAAGTTAGGTTCAAGCCCATATACACCGTATTACCAATAGCATCGCTTGACTATCAGGTACTCGTTAATGGAACCCCTGTAAATACGACAATAATTAACAGCGGTGTGGGTACTAAGATCAACCTACTCACTAACATAACGAACCTACTCCCATTCCCCACAATGACCACCATATCGCTAACAAGACAGTCAGGGCTCTATTACGAATACAACATAACCCCAACAATAACACAAAACATACTAGGTTATGAGGTGGATTATTGGTTATTTAGTACAAGCAATAATACATCGTTTGGGTTGGGAATGGTTGTCGAGGATTTGGGACCTTGGCACAGTATTAGGGTTAATCCGGTGGGTGTGCAGGTGAGTATCGACTTAAACCAGTCGATAAATTCCCTCAGGGGTGCTATTGATGAGTTAAATGCGACAATTAATCAATTAAGTGCCTTATCTAGCTCGGTGATTAATGCGTCCTCCACAGCCAATAACTATACGACCCAATTCCTACAGTTAATTGCATTACTCAATCAAACATCTAATGTGCTTGGTGCCTCAGCCTACTTAATAAACTCAACATTATTGGTAGAAAGCCTACTCCAAGCCCAACTAATTGAGTTGAAGATAGCACTCACGGCGGGAGGCCAGGTGCTCGGTACCGAGGCAAACGTAATATCGCAATTAAGGAGCTCATTAAACCCCATTGTTGGTAATGAGCAGAGCTACATCAACGCGTTGAATACGTTAAAAAATGACCTATCACAGATCGAGAAATTCACGAACAATAGCACCCTAGATGCTGAGATAAATAACACAATAAATGCAATAAATCAAGTCGAGAATTTAATAATAATGCTCAACCAGGTATACAATAACCTTGGTGAGATACAGAGTGAGATAAGCTCTACACAAGCTCAGGTTAACCAGGCTGTGGAAGGGTTAAATTACGCGATATATGCAGCAAACGAGAGTGAGGCTTTGATAATCAGCATATCGAAGAGTCTATACCTATTACATAACGAGTTGAACAACCTTACGAACCAACTACTAAGCACGTACCTGGGTGTGGCATCATACCAAGCAAGGGCTATGTCTTACCTCATGCAAATAAGTAATTACGAGGGAGAACTTAGGGGTATGATGTTGGAGGATGAGGTTAGGATATCCGTGCTAAACGCGCTCGCCAACCAATACCTAGGTTACCTACGGATTAACAATACCAATGTAAGTGTCGACGTAACCATTGAAGAGACGTTCATAGTGGAGATGCCCTCCATAGTAAATACCCAATACCTACTGCAATTACTTAACAAAACAGCGGTGCAGGGCAATAAAACCACTAGTCACGGAGTTAGTATGGTGACCGCAATACCTAATCACTTAATTTACCTAGTAGTCCTAGGTGTCTCGATTGCCGTATTACTCATCACGTTTATCATTAGGAAACTACATTAAGAACACTCGGTTGTGAATAGCCCTTACCCTAATGATTCTTACCATTACCTAAGGACCTAATTCCCTCCCAAGTTGATCTATTTTCATTAATCACACCAAACTTATTTAAATAGATATACTTAATGAACACTCCCTGTGGTCGACGAGTACGTTTATGATTATTCCGAGATTGAGGAAGATATTAGAAACCTCCTCAGGTTTTTGGGCGAAGATCCCAAGAGACCAGGGTTAAGAGAGACGCCTAGGAGGTTTGTGAATGCATTGTTGGAGTTAACGCGTGGTTTAAGGGAACCCGCGCCTGAGGTTAAGTTCTTCCCAATGGAGGGCGTTGAGTATGTTGGTCGTATAAGCATTAACGACATTAGGTTCACGACAATATGCGAACACCACCTACTACCAATAATAGGCACAGCCACTGTGATATACGAACCGCTCAATAGCGAAGTCCCTGGATTGAGTAAGGTGGCTAGGTACGTTAAGTGGTTAGCAGCCAGGCCAACACTCCAGGAAAGGTTCACCAGCAAGTTAGCTGACGATTTAAGAATTAAGCTTAATGCCAAGTATGTCTATGTTAAGGTGTGCGCATTGCACATGTGCGCCATGATTAGGGGCGTTAAGGATGAGGATATGTACATGGTGACCGAGTCCTGGTCGGGAAATATCGATGAGGCCCAATTGGAGGAGTTAAGGCGCGCCACGCATTGTAAGGTACCAAAAATCATACTCACTAAGGATTATTAAGTGGGGTTAGTCACTATTTATTAACCATGAATATTGTAGAGAGCGTGGAATTAAGCACGCATGTGCATGCAACAGAGAACGAGCTTAAAGTCGTAAGGGCTCTCTTGAACCTAGTCCCTCCCCAACTAAGGGATGGAGTTAAAATAATAACTAACGAGGGCCAGGGCCACTTTGGTAATGATATAAAGACAATAAAGGTTCAATTCAAGGGTGAGGAATCGCTATTCGTTGCTAAGTACATACTCTCATCAATAGATCAACTCGATAGGGAAATAATACTCGTAAGTCTAGGAAGTAGGTTTGAAAATGGGAAACTATACTTAAGATTCAATAAACAACTTGCATATTCAGGCGTCATTAGGCTTGATGATGGTGATGATGTAATAAAGGCCGTGATAAAAATAAACCACTGGACTTTGAAGAGCGAAGGTATTGAGAAGATAATAACGCAACTAACCAGGTAACTTAGGCAGTGTTACAGCTCCCATTGAGGCCGAGGTTACTAGAGAAGCATACTTAGCCAGTAAGCCTCGTGAATACCTAGGGGGTAGTGGTTGCCAATTCTTAAACCTTCTCTTGACCTCATCCTCAGGAACTAATAGCTCAAGACGCCCATTCTCAACATCAATCAGTACTCTATCTCCGTCTTCTACTATTGCTATTGGTCCTCCTGCTGCTGCCTCTGGTGCTACGTGACCGACCATTAGGCCCCTTGTTGCGCCGCTGAACCTGCCGTCTGTGACCAGGGCAACGTCAGAACCCAAACCAGTACCAACAATGGCAGCAGTAACCCTAAGCATCTCGGGCATACCCGGACCACCCCTTGGACCCTCATACCTAATCACAACAACATCACCAGACCTAATCTCACCACGCCTAATTGCTTGGAAGGCCTCCTCCTCACTATTAAACGGCCTAGCCCTACCCTCAAACCTTAATAGGTTGGTTGCGGCCACCTTTATGACTGCACCCTCAGGCGCCAACGAGCCCTTTAGTATCCTAATGCCGCCCCAGGGCTTTATTGGATTGCTCACATCCTTAACTATGTGGTCGTGGGGCACATTCGGGAATTTGTAATCCCTGAGATTCTCCTCAACTGTCTTGCCGGTTATCGTGATCGCTTTACCATTTAGCAAGCCGGCCTTTAGTAGCTTAAGCATAACTAATGGAACGCCACCAACAGCATCGAGGTCGGCCATAACGTAATCGCCACCCGGCCTTAAGCTGGCTATGTAGGGTGTTCTGCGGGATATTCTGTCGAAATCATCTAGCGTGAGCTTAACACCAGCCTCATAGGCTATAGCCAATAGGTGAAGTATTGCATTGGTTGATCCACCCATTGCCATGAGCACCGTTATTGCATTCTCAAATGCTTCGTAAGTCATCACATCACTAGGCTTGATGCCAAGCTCCATGGCATTCATCAATGCAACACCACTCTCAACAGCGTACATGATTCTCCTGGCTGATGTTGCTGGTGGGGATGCACTACCCGGTAGCGCCATGCCCAATGCCTCTGCGATTGCTGCCATGGTGTTTGCCGTGAACATACCCGCGCAGGTGCCGTAGGTTGGGTGCGCCCTCCTCTCTATCTCGTATAACTCATCCTCCGTTATCTTACCCGCTAAGTAGGCACCAACTGCCTCGTGAACATCCTCTATCGTTAGCTTCATGTTACCATAAAACCCGGGCTCCGCCGTACCCCCATACAGGTAAACAGCTGGTATATTCAGCCTAGCCATGGCCATTAGTATTCCAGGCTCTGTCTTATCGCAACCACCTATCCCAACGAAGCCATCAAATGCATGGGCATTTATCTGGGCCTCTATTGAATCAGCAATGACCTCCCTACTCACCAGGCTATACCTCATGCCCTCCGTACCCATGCCAATGTTGTCATTAACAACTATTGTGGGCACGGTCAATGGAGAACCACCACCCCTCCTAACACCCTCCTTAACGTGATTAGCCAACGTCAGGGTATGTATGTTACAGGGACCAGTCTCACTCCAGGCAGCGACCACCGCTATGAGAGGTTTACCAATATCCTCGTCAGCAAACCCAATTGCCCTCAGGAAAGCCCTATGGGGTGCATTTAAGACACCTTCGTATCGATCCCTACTCTGTAACTTCACCCTGACCATATTAAATCTATATCTACCGACTAAGTATTTATATTCATTATCTCACATGTTCTATTGAAGTGGTGTTGTACCGCCTCGGTACAATACACTGATAATAACCCTTTAATACTTGGTTTCCCACCAATAATAGTGATGCCCTTCTCACTAGTAAGCCCCGCCTTCAAATATGGCGAGAGAATTCCGAAGAAATATACGTGTGATGATGTCGATGTAAGCCCACCACTACAGTGGTCAGGTACCCCCACTGGTACAAAATCGCTTGTGTTAATTATGGAGGATCCCGATGCACCAATGGGCGTGTTCACACATTGGGTACTCTATAACATACCGCCCGATAGGAGTGAATTACCCGAGAATGTACCCAAGACACCCACGGTTGAAGGTATAGGAGTTCAGGGTGTAAACGACTTTGGTAGGGTTGGTTATGGTGGTCCCTGCCCACCACGCGGACACAAGCCACACAGGTACTTCTTTAGATTATATGCACTGAATACCGTACCTAACATAAAGCAGAGGGCGAGTAAGGATGAGGTTTTGAGGATAATAAGGAGTAACATAATCGGTACGGCCGAGTACATGGGCGTATACTCACGTGACTAATCATTTACTCAGTTATATTCAGTTAAAAAGTGTATTTCATGATTCAGACAGGAACCTCCAGGATAATGTGATGCCAAGCGCTGAGAACACTATGGCGAAGATTAATAGGTATGTGAAGTCAAGTAGGAGATTATGCCCCGCAACACCTAGTAATAACTGCCTATTTATGTCGTTTACATAAGTCAATGGGTTAATGTAGGCAATAGGCTTTAACCACCATGGCATTGACTTCACTGGGTAGAATGAGTTGCTTGCGAACATTAGGGGCATGTTTAGTAGGTTCATTATCGCCATTTGCGATTCCCAGGAGGTTGATCTTAGGGCTAGCGTTACAAAGAGTGACGCGAATCCCATGGACATTAAGGCCAGTGCTGCGTAGGCGCCCACCACATCGAGTGGGTTGAGGCTTGGGTTTAGTTTCATCCCAAGTAGTATGGCTATTACCAGGACTATGCTTGCTTGAACTAGGGACCTAATCATTGAGTTAAGTACCTTAGCCATCACAATATTACCCCTAGGCACCGGCGTAGTTAACAACTTACTAAGCACACCTAGGCGTCTATCCCAAACAATACTCATACCACTCTGCAATGACGTAAACAATGTTATGAATGAGAGCATACCAACGGCAAGGAATGAGAAGTAATCGGTGGTCCCAAAATTGGCCTTAAGAACTTCCGATGCAATTTCATCAATTATCTGCTTAGGTACGTTTAGGCCTGGTATGTTTAGTCCACTTGTGAACATGGATGCGAAGTTCATTGACTTTCCGAAGAATGCCAACCAAACGATAGGTTGGATAAGTGAGATTATTAAAATGACCGGCACCTTGTACCACTTGGCTAACTCCCTATTTGTTAATGACCATAAGCCATGAAGTGGATGTAGTCTGGACTCCATGCGCATCACCTCCTGGCCCTTGATATTGTTCTTCTAAACCTCATGAACTCCTCACCACTACTCTCCTCATCCCTTAACCTCCTGCCTGTGTACTCAAGGAATACCTCATCCATTGTTGGTTCCTTTATCGTTATACTGGTGGCCCTTATGCTCAATTTATTAAGTGACTCAAGTATTACTGGCGCCGCAGTGTTTCCATTCCTAACCTTAAACCTTATTGTATTACCAACCATCGTAACCCCAGAAACGCCATCAATACCCTCAATAACCTTCCTAGCCACATTAACATCACCATTCACCTCTATCGTTATCACATCACCACCAACCTTCTCCTTAAGCTCCTTAGGTGTGCCTATGGCTAATATTTTCCCGTGATCAATGATAGCAATACGCTCAGCATATTGATCAGCCTCCTCCAGGTAATGTGTCGTCATGAAGATTGTCGTGCCAAACTGCCTCCTCAACCTATACACGTACTCCCAAATAGCCGCCCTAGTCTGGGCATCAAGACCCAGAGTTGGTTCATCAAGGAAAAGTATCGCCGGCCTATTTATAAAACCCATGGCTATCTCCAACCTCCTCCTCATACCTCCCGAGTACGTCTCAACCTTCCTATCAGCCGCATATGATAACTCAACCATATCAAGTAATTCAACAGCCCTCTCCCTAGCCTCACTCTTCGGTATCCCATAAAGAGCCGCTATCAGCATTAGGTTTTCCCAACCAGTTAAATCCTCATCAGCCGTATACTCCTGAGGAACAACACCAATACTCTCCCTAACCTTAGCCGGCTGCTTAATAACATCATAACCATTGACCACAGCCGTACCCTCACTAGGCCTAGTAACCGTAGTCAACATCTTTATCGTGGTAGTCTTACCAGCGCCATTAGGACCTAGGAAACCGAATATCTCGCCATAATAAACTTCGAAGTTTATATGATCCACTGCGGTGAAATTTCCATAACGTTTTGTCAAATTAATTGCCTTAATTGCGGACTCCATGATTATCGCTCACTAGCCCAGAGACCTTGATGTTATATAAATCTTTCTCTAAACCGATATCGGGTAGTGAACCTAGTCCTAAACCTCCCTCAAAATTCTCCTAATACTTGGGTCAAATTGATCAAGCGTTAGCTGTGGAATGAATTGCCTAATGTACTCGAAGGCATTCACTATGGGCCAATTAGTACTATCGCTACTATTGCTCCTCAGCTCAACATAACCAGCTCTCCACAGTGCTGTTAATGCATCAGCATAAATCTTCCTAACCCTAATTGCCTCCTGGGCGGCATCGACCTCCTTAGGCATTGCCTTAATGGCTATCTTCACGTTACGCGCTATGGTCTCAAGATCATCCGGTGTGTAATTATTCCTTATTACTGGGCATAGACTCGATACCACAAACTCCACCGTGAAATCCACGATTTTCAGCTCCGGATCGATTACATACCTAATAACTCTGGGTAGGTATGGGAATGATCGGCAGGTCAGTGGTTTATACAGTGAGTGAACAATGCATGTCTTATCGTCGGGATTGAGGAATGGACACATACCCTTTTCATTCAGTTGCATTAAATATGACAGCGCGATCCTAACGCCACCCTTAACATCCGTCACTATGTAACCAGGCTTGAACGTTAAATCCTTAACATCAAGCCTCTCAGCTAACTTACTGAGTATCAGCATCTCGTGTGGAAATACCGTCACTGGCGATATTGTGCAGCAGTAACCACAATTCGGCATGCACTTAAACGCAGTCACCACACCTATCATTCAAGCCTTAGGAGAATAAAATATTTTCTTCCTGGTATTTCAACACGAACAAAAACAACCCACAACAAGATCTACCGCTCGTTTTGTCATATTGAACAGGATGAAACTAAATGCGGTATTAATAGGACCTCCTTCAATCTTCTAACCCCATAGGCCCTACACTTAATGAACTCGGCAGGGCTGCCACTAATCACGAACTTACCCTCCCTATCGATGAACACGCCAATTATATCATCAAGAACTGACCCAAGTAGGTCCTCCTTGAATCCATCGCCCACGTGTATCGCGATGTCTGGTTCCATATCATGCGTAAGCAGTGAGTACGCACGCTCAAAAATTGCTGGATGCGGCTTGGCCTTGCCAACCTCATCCGCATAGACTTGTACATCAATGTACTTACTAAGTCCGTACTTATCAAGTAACCTCCTTGTTACCGAACTGCTCCAGAATATCACGTTCGAAACGACACCAACCCTGTATCCGTCATCCTTCATCTCCATAAGCACGTATTGCGCATCCTCACCTGGCTTTGCATTCTTTGATTCAAGTAATGTATTTGATATTATGTTGGCGACGTCCATCACCATTCTCTCATTTAATTCTACACCGTACCTGTGCATCAACCTCTCTAGGAATGCCCTTACGTTATCCATAGGTGGCACATAAACCATCTCCGTAACCCTCCTAAGCCTAATCTCCCTATCCAAACCTACGTAAGCCTCATACACATGCTCGAAACTGGCCTCTATACCTATGGACTTCAGGTACTTGGTTATGTTGCTAGTTATTTCCTCTATCAATTCCTTACCATAGTTGATCAACGTATTGTAAACATCGAATGTTATGACCTTCAGACTCATTATGCACCATATAGCATTACCCCGCTCATATTTTAAGCATTGCCGTCATTAGGAAACGAAATCGAATTTTGAGTAGTATACCTAAATAAATAGGACTTCGAGTAAATGCATTAGTTCCTTAGTGCGGGGTTATGTTTTTAAACTAATGGTTTAAGCACGTCATCGGTGCTAAACCTTTGGTTCAAATAACGATAATAAGGCTGGTGGGGTATAGGGAGTGGACGGAGAGCCTAGGCCCGGATAGGGAACACGTTATACAGGGTGTTCAAGCCAGGATGCACAGTAGGCTTGTGGAGTTATTCTCCAGGGTTGATGCATGGGCCCACCCATTTAGGTACGACTACCTACTCGCAATAACAAACGGCATTAGTGCAAATGAGTTATCGAGTATCGTTAGGGAGCTCGGCAAGGACTTACCCGTGCCATTATCAAGCGGTACCTATGCACATGAGAAGCCAGGTATTGCCGAGAGGGAGGCCTTCAAACTCGCACTTAGGGCTAGGCCCTGGGAAAACCTTGTAGGTAATACCAACAATGACATAGTCGGCATAGCCCACATAGATCTCATAAACTCCACAGCAAATACTGAGGAGACCTCCAGCTACCTCCTTTACGAACACGTGTGGAGCGTGATTAACCAGGTAAGGCTTTACCTAGCACCTTACGGCGCGGTGACGCTTTACCTGGGCGGTGATAACATCGTATCAATAATACAGCCAGTAATCGATGAGGAAGAACTGAGGCCAATAGCTAGATTACTTAATGCCAGGATTGGCGTAGGTATTGCAAAGAAGGGTAGGACAGCCATGAAATTGGCGACGGAGGCTCTCGACGAACTTAGGATACGAAATAAACAACATGGAGCGCTAATAATCAGTGAGGATGGCCTATAGCGAGACAAAATAAATATATAAACCAGCAAATACGTCGAACAATTGATGAAGACCCCACGAGTTAGGACGTACATACCCGGACTCGACGAGATACTATACGGTGGAATACCCGAAAGAAGCATTGTACTAGTGTCGGGAGGCCCAGGCACTGGGAAGTCCATAATGGGTAAGCAATTCCTCTACAATGGGTTGGTCAGGGGTGAGGCCGGCGTTTTCGTGGCTCTCGAGGAGCACCCAGTCGCGGTTAGGAGAAGCTTTAAGCACTTTGGTTGGGATATTGATAAGTACGAGAGGGAGGGCAAGTTCGCAATCGTTGACGCATTCACTGCGGGCATAGGCTCCGCAGCCCAGAGGGAGAAGTATGTGGTTAAGGATATTGATAATGTTCATGAACTCATCGACGTACTTAGGCAAGCAATTAAGGATACGGGAGCGGTTAGGATAACTATAGACTCGGTAAGCACGCTTTACCTAACTAAGCCTTCCGTGGCTAGGTCGACGGTCATGCTGCTGAAGAGGGTTATTGCTGGGCTTGGGGCAACCGCCATGTTCATAAGCCAGGTCTCAGTGACTGAGAGGGGGTTCGGCGGACCAGGGGTTGAGCACGCAGTTGATGGCATAACTAGGCTTGACCTAGACGAGGTCGACGGCAGGCTATACAGATCCATAGTTATTTGGAAGATGAGGGATACAAAAATCAGCATGGTTAGGCATCCAATGGATATAACTGACGAAGGCGTCGTCATACAGTGGGATAAGTACCTCAAGATAACTGGAACCTCGGTATCGATACAGCCATTGCCCAAGGAGGAGGTTGAGGAGATGAGGAGGGCTGTTGAGGAGGCGGAAATGATTAGTAAGGAGGTTGGTAAGGCCAAGGTTGAGGTTGAGGAGGAATAAGCCTTGTAAAAATTAAAATTTAAACAAACTAAGAACCTTATACCGCAGATAATTCATCCAGGGCTTGCCTTAGGAGCTCCCTAACCTTATTCATCTTATCCTCGAGCTTGGTTAACCTATCCGTCAATGGCGTGCTTATTGATAATTCAATCTTGAATCCCTCCTTGGACAGTTTCTCGTAGGCCCTTAGAATGAGTTGGCCGGCCTTCGTCTCGCCCTTTAAATGCCTCCTGAGTGTTGCTTCGGTAACCCCGAGCTCCTCAGCTATTTGACTGAGGCTCATCCCAGCCTTTTCCCTGGCCAGGGCGGCGGCTGCGGTGTATAGACTATCGACCCACGTCAATCTGCCGTGCGGGTTCTGAAGCTCCTCGAAGGTCTCCTTAGAAAACAACGCCATTGTTATTAAAGCGGACTCCAACTTCCTAATGTCCTCCTTACCCACGGGCTTAAGGGGTATCTCTTCACTACTCATGGCCTGTTCATTGATGCTAAATTGCTTAAAACCTTTTCGCCCGCTTCCACGTATATTTAAAAGTAATTATCGAGATCTGCAGAAAGCACATCCGAAATGTCGAGTTTTGTCAATTCAACTTAGTATTTTTATCACTTGGCTTTCTAATTAACTTGACCTTGTTTACACGGCCCTCCTTAATCACCTGTACGTAACCGGTAGCCTCCAACCTCTTAATGGCCCTCCAAAGCGTTGCCTTGGGCATATTCAGCTTCCTCTGTAGATCAGCCTGGTAGGCCTCACCACCCATCTCCATCAATGCCTTAATGACCTCCTTATCAGTTGGGTTTAGACCTTCGACTATTATGGGGTTCACCTCAGGACCTCTGTGTCTGATTATGAACACGTATATTAATAACGCAATTGCTGCTATGATTACGGTAGGTACTACGTAATATACGTATTGTGGGATTGATGGGGTTGTCTTCGTTACCTTTGGCGATGTTTGGTTACTCGTTGATTGAGTTGATGTTTTGGTCGTATTCGTTGTTCTTGCTATGGTAGTTGTTGTGTTGGTGGTTGCTACGCCTGTTGTTGGTGTTTCTGGTACAAAACCTATTGTATAGTTTCCAGGTGCTAGTTGGAGTATTATGCCGTTGCTAACCCTCGTGAAATTCACTATTAAATTAATGGGCAAGTGAGTCAGTAATATACTGTTTCCTATAAAGAGATTTACCACGTATGGAGATGATACGTTCATTGCCAAATAGCCACTTGGTGTTTGTGTAATTAGGGGTACGTACTTTATTATGAATGTGCCATTACTAAACGCCGGTATAATCAAGTGATTACCTATCAGTATTGCAGGTATTGATGTACCATTGGCGCTTTGTACAGTTAATGTTGGTTCTATTGGTTCCACGGGTAATGTAACATTTAGCAAAGCAACACTTTGCGTTGTTGTAACGTTCATACTGACTAGTGATCCATTGCTCATTAGATAAATTATTATTGAAACCATAATTATAGGGAACATCATAAACAATTATATTGAGGACTTAAAAATCTTGCTGATTCTCCTTATAAAAAGAAGAGAAATAGAGCGATAAAGAAATTCCGTAAAATTGAAATGAGGTTTAATTTTAAACAGTCTTTATTATTCTAATTACTTTACTTTTTACTCTACTTTGATATAGTAATTAATACATTAGTGACCGCCATTACCTCGACCATTACCGCCGTTACCTTGGCCACCCATACCTCTACCTGCGCCTCCTCCTTGACCGCCCATACCACCTCCATGACCTTGCCCACCCTTACCTTTACCGTGACCGTGCATATGCCATGAACTTGCTTCTTGACCGAACTGCTGTACCGTGTTTAGCCAGTCGTTGAAGCCCTTACCGTGCTTGAGCAATTGTAATAATTGTGCCTGGGCGGTCTCGTTGCCCTGTACTAATGGGTATATGCTTAACAATTCTTTGAATAGCTCATGTAACTCCTTAACGCTGGTTATGTTTAGACTTGTCATGTTCGTGAGCATGCCAAGTTCATGGTCTAAAATGGCTAGTTGCGTTAGGGTTTGGTTAAGCGTTGTTGCGCCCTTTATTATTTGCTTAATGTAGTGCTCGAGTTCATGGTTTATCCTGTTTGCGAAGCCTATCTTCTGCTCCTCATAATACTGGGCAGTTACATTACTAATTAGGGAATTATACTCGCTAAGTAACGCCTCGGCCTCTGAGTAGTTACCACTGATTAATGCCTGCTTTAACTGAGACAGTAAGGAGTAAACCTCACTTGCCTGTGTGCTATTTAGTAGTCCTTGTTCCTCAAGTCTTGTCAACGTCTCATTCAGTAGCATTAATCTATAGGTTAAGGTTCTATTCAGAATCTCGGCATGCTTCTCAAGTACGTACTCATGGACTAGGTAATGCCTAAGGTGTACCAGGAACTGCAGGGCTAGTAGACACTCGCCCTTGCTAATGAAGTAGTTGGTGATGTTCTGTAGCGTGGCTGGTGTTAGGGCAAGGCTTGTTACGTTAAAGCCCGTTGCGTTAAACCTCGTTATGTTGAACCCTGTGAACGTGGCATTAGCAAGGGTTGCGTTAAACGCGGTAGCGTTAAAGCTGCTCATGTTGGCTCCAAC
This sequence comes from Vulcanisaeta sp. EB80, assembly GCF_002078205.2. Taxonomy (NCBI): domain Archaea; kingdom Thermoproteati; phylum Thermoproteota; class Thermoprotei; order Thermoproteales; family Thermoproteaceae; genus Vulcanisaeta; species Vulcanisaeta sp. EB80. The sequence goes on along the minus strand of NZ_LCWN02000004.1, from coordinate 44,348 downwards.
CCTCATAAGCCACATGTCGTCAATGTACAGGTTGGCTTGTATGGCAGTTAGTAATCCGGGTGTGCATGTTGCATTAGTTACTGTAGTATTTGTTGTGGTTGTCGTGGAGTTCGTGCCCACGGTTGGCACGGTCGAGTTCGTGAGGTTACCCGTACCTGAGGCCATTATGGGCTTCGCAACCATCACCACGGCCAGCACTAACGTTAGCGCCAGTGCTATTGTTAGCGTTATTACCTCCATATTTATTATTGTTCTACTTCCCATACCCATCACCCAGACCATAAATTAATCCTCTAATAAGGAAATCTCCCTGAAAATCACGATGCTTCCACGTGAAACATACTGAAACCAGAGTTCTGGCCCAGAAATACATAATCATAATGCTTTAAGAACCTAGACCTGGCACTAACTCCAGTGCTCGTCCTGATAGACCTCGATGGCACATTACTACCACTTAACGCCTGGGATCCCGTATTTCAAGACGCGAGTAGGTACATTGCTGAGAGGATTGGCGTTGACTGGGTCGTTATATATAGGGCCGCTAAAGAATTGAACAAATCCTTATTACGTGGATTCAGCATTAAAGCCTTCGATTGGGACTACATATTCACTGAGGTGGCTCATAGATTCGGTGCATCAGTGAGCATAGATATTAATGAGTTCCTGGTGAATTACGTGCACGGGTTTAAACCGTACGATGGCGCATATGATCTCTTAGAGACAATGAAGGATTTAGGTCATAGAATTATCATAGCAACCAATGGCTTATATAAGTATCAATCAATCGTCATTAAGGAACTGGGGTTTTCACAATACATAGATGGTATAAGAACTCCTGACTTAATAGGGTGCCCGAAGAACTGCTGTGAATTCTTTAGGGATGGTCGAGCCATGATTGGAGACAACCCATTATTTGATGTGTACTACCCATCAATGTGTGGCTTAGTAACCGTGTTCATTGGCGATTGGGAGAATAAGCTAAATTACGTAAGGGACGTGTGGGGTTTAGATCTATCAGGCATAAAACCCACCTACTCCTTCAAAAGCCTCGTGGACCTCTTAGACGGAGCTCAAGCAAATACCCTATTCCCCTCATACCAATGAGCTCTAATTACCACTAATTCCCACCGGGGTTCTGGACATTAATACGTTTAAATTTCGTGAAGTAAAGCGTTATTATGGTGAAGTCTATTATTATCATTATGTGCATTACTGTACAATAAATACATAGGGCATGGAGTAGGTAAGTCTCGACATATATCAAGTAGGGAACCACGACTATACCAAGGAACCTCCAATAAAAGAGCGTACTAAGTGCAACATTGGCTATGCGTCCAGGGCCAAAATCGTAAGTTATCACCAGGACTATGTTTATTACGAACCACACAGCAGCCAGTAGGTCAAGGGGGACACCACCTATGTCTGAGTACTTGCTCGAGAGAACTCTTTCGCAATCAATGGTCACTCCAGGAAATGGCGACTTAAACTGAGTACAAAGTGGTGGCAGTTTATGTAAATAATAATATGTATAAATGACCACTGATGATGCGAAGAGACCTATTGCTGAAAATGTAAGCATAAGTGTAAGCCAATTCTTCCCTAACCTACCCATCATTGACCAGTGTGGTTTAGGAACTTAAATATTAATCTCACAGGGAACCGCACTTCCCTAACTAAAAATGCATTTAAGCATTGATGATACATGGGTGATGATGTCTGAGGCAGGTAAGAGGGTTATCTTCCATGAATTATTAACACCCGAGGACGCATTAAACAAGATCTTTAGTACCGTGAAGATTGAGCCGGTGGGTGTTGAAATCGTCAAGATCGAGGATAGTTATGGTAGAGTCTTGGCTTCAGACATTTACTCGAGGATCGATGTGCCACCGTTCGATAGATCCACAATGGATGGTTTTGCTGTTAGGGCCGAGGACACATTTGGCGCCGATGAACTTAACCCCATCAAGTTGAGGGTTGTTGGTAATATCGAGACTGGAGCCGAGGGGCTTCCCAGGATTAACCCTGGCGAAACTGCCGAAATAGCCACGGGAGCCCCATTACCGCCCGGCGCCAATGCCGTGGTTATGGTTGAGTATACGAAGAGAGTTGGCGATGAGTTGTTGGTATATCGATCGGTTACCCCTGGGGAGAACGTGATGTCGGCAGGTAGTGACGTTATGATGGGCGAGCTAGTGCTCAGAAAGTGCACGGTGATTAGGGAGAGGGAGGTTGGTTTATTAGCCGCGGTTGGGCTTCGCGAGGTCGAGGTCTTCAGGAGACCTAGGGTGGCGATAATATCCACGGGCAACGAGCTCGTGAGCCCCGGCAGAACCCTTAGTCCAGGCAAGATTTACGACATAAACACGTACACCATATCTCACGCTGTTAGGTCCATGGGCGCTGAACCTGTGATCATGGGTATAGTTAGGGATGACATCAACGAGATGAGGAACACCATAACTAAGGCATTAAGCGTAAGTGATCTAGTACTCCTCTCGGGAGGCACGTCGGCTGGGCTTGCTGACTTAACGTATCGCGTACTTGATGAGATAGGGCCGCCTGGAATAATAATACATGGGCTCAAGGTCAAGCCAGGCAAACCTACGGTGGTTGCCGTTTCCAGAGATGGTAAGTTGGTGGTTGGCCTGCCTGGCTACCCAAGCTCCGCATTAATGATATTCAACATAATAGTCAAACCAATACTAGCCAAAATGCTATGTACCAGCGTTGATGAGACGAGGATAAGGGCTAGGTTGGCGATTAGGGCCGAGGGTGCCAGGGGCAGGAGAGCGCTTTACCCAGTGGGGCTTGTGGATACAGGCCACGGCATAGTGGCCTACCCATTACCTGCCGAGTCCGGGGCAATAAGTACGCTGGCCTACGCCGATGGTTACATAGTGATCCCAGAGACCGTTGAGTACCTGGATAGTGGGGATGAGGTTGAGGTGGCACTGTTTACGCACCAGTACATGCCATCGAACCTATACATAATAGGCTCCCACGACATCGGCCTAGACCTACTGATACCCATGCTACCCGGCTTCGTAAGGGCCAGGGTTATCAACGTAGGCTCCATGGGCGGGTTATACGCGGTTAAGCGTGGCGAGACTGACGTGGCTGGCTTGCACCTAGTAGATGAGGAGACTGGGCAGTACAACATACCGTACATGGTCAAGTACGACGTTAGGAATGCCGTGCTGGTTAGGGGCTACATGAGGGAACAGGGCTTGATAGTCCCCAGGGGCAACCCAAAGAATGTCAACAGTATCGAGGACCTACTCAAGGGTGATGTTAAAATCGTGAATAGGAATAAGGGCGCGGGAACCAGGTTTCTACTCGATATAAAACTGAAGGATGTGGCCTCTAGAATGGGCGTTAAATTCGAAGACCTAGTCAAGAGAATCAACGGTTACTACTACGAGGTAAAGACTCATACGGCGGTCGCTGCCGCGGTGGCGCAGGGCAAGGCTGATGCTGGTGTTGGCATTAGGGCTGCGGCGGCAATGTATGGTCTAGACTTCATACCATTGGGTTGGGAGAGTTACGACTTTGCCATACCCATTGATAGGCTGGATAAGGATAGTGTCAAGGCATTCCTAAACCTATTAAGAAGTCCCGAGTTTAAGGAGAGACTTGAGAAGTTACCTGGGTATAAAGTCCCAGGTGATATAGGTAGTATTATATGGAGGGCAAATACATGATTTTTAATTATCTCCAACTCTTGTTGCAGATGTAAGAGACTATTTAATGGGTAATTTATCTACGAGATACACCTTTCTAAGTTTCTTGTAAAAGGCAACCTTGGAATTCACAAAATCTATAAACTCCTTTTCTGAGACCTTGCCTCTGTACTCGTCCTTAACCACGACATACGCCACCGGTATTTGCCCTATTGATGAGTCCTCAGACTGCTCGCCTGTTACGAAGGTCTCCTTGACTGCTGGGTGTTTCATTAATATTATCTCGAGGTCCCTTGGGAATATTGGGTAATCCAAGCGATTCCCTAATTCCCTGACAAATGAAAGTGGAGTGAGGTTGTCTGCATTATCTAGATAGTCTAGATAAGATGTCATTAATTATCGATAGTTAGTAGTCAATATGATAGATATTCTTCAATTATATAAAACTTAATACCTAACTTAGTATCTAAGGTTTGTCATTTCTTTAATCATGTATATAAGGCCTTACTTCTGACGGCATCTGTGCTGATTGATTTGGTGAGGGTGTTCATTAGATTGAGAGCTTATTGGGCAGCTATTAGGGGACTTAGGGATTTCATTAGTGATTATCCGTTCGATGAGATAGCCCTAAAGGCGCTTAAGGGTCGGGACGCCGTTTACCCCTTTGGTGAAGTCACCTCATACGGCTCCGCCGTACTTGGGTCCGGAATTTATGAAGGTAGAGGTTACCCGCGCTTCAGGACTTTGGACGACTCGTTGATACTACTACCCCCAGCCTTCACCCCACGTAGGCTCGAGAAGATGGCCGAACTGCTTAGGGAACCAACGTTCATGGATGTGAACCTTGAGGGCGAGTTGGGTGGTTTTAAGGTTTCGATGCCCATTGTTGTTGGTTCGATGGGTTCGACATCGATAGCCAGTAGGTTTAGTCTGGATATAGCCAGGGCAGCTGCTAAGGCGGGTATTGTGTTTGGTATTGGGGAGAACGTGGCAACGGTGAGGGGTTACTCGAGGAGGTACACCAGGGGTCACCCAAGCTTTAAGGAGAGGGTCATGGCGTATCTGACGAATGTTGATAAGTACGGTGGGGTCATTATACAGCAAAACGTTGAGGATGCGTATGATGAGCTTTGGAATAAGGTTTACAGTGATAGGGACTTGGAGCCGTACATAGAGGAGGGTTTAGTTGGCTTCGAGATTAAGATGGGGCAGGGGGCCAAGCCTGGACTTGGTGGTGTCATTAAAATACCTAAGGAAGAGGCGATTAGGTTAAAGGCGAAGTACCACTTTGAGGTTGATCCTGAGAAGGTTAAGGACAAGTTCATAACGAGGTACTCAGTACCTGGTACATACACCGAGGATATACTAAGGGGTATGATTAGGTTCATGAGGACTGCGTATCCAAGGGCTAGGATATGGATTAAACTCGGTCCTTACAGGGACGTGGATAGGGTGATAAGCATTGCCCATGAGGAGGGAGCACACGCTGTGGTGATTGATGGTAAGGAGGGTGGGACGGGCATGGCACCATCCGTGGCGCTGAAGCACTTGGGCTATCCAACAATTGTCGGATTGAAGAAGATTAGGGACGCCAGGAAACTTGGCATTAAGGACTTGTCACTCCTAATAGCTGGTAGGTTGTACAATGGTTCGCATGTTGTGAAGGCGGTAGCGCTTGGCGCCAGTGGTGTATACATGGCGAGACCATTCCTCATAGCCGCAATGGTTAAGGGCGAGAAGGGGGTCGCGAATTACATAGAGGCGGTTAAGGAGGAAACACAGATGCTAGTCTCTGCGTTGGGTAAGTACGACATTAAGGAATTGAGCGATGAAGACATAGCAGCACTTGATAAAGACGTTGCCAAAATGCTGGGAATACAATACGTATATGGTGATATCTAGAGCACGCAAGTACCAAGAAATCACAAAATTAATATGAAGCCTCGCTCCTTCTCGTCAGCTTATTCACACCACCTATCCTTCCAAACCGACCTAATCAGTGGTATGAGGTTATTTGAGACGAACTCAACACAATCCCTCGCTGTATCCTCATCTATCTCAAGGAATGAGTAATGTCCCTCCACCCTATTGCTCTCAACGTCCCTGAGCTCTTTCTAAGCTTCGTAGGGACATATGTTGAGATCTAGCTTAAAAACGACCTCATAAGTTAAGTGTGGAGTTTAGGAGTTTAGATTACCCTCTCATGGATTAACTTTATGCCATGTGTCGTCTTAAATTATCCCCTCCAATCTTAGGGATTCGGTGTACATCATGAGACATGGCCCGAGACAATTAAGGACCTTTATACCTCAGGGTGGTGGTTGTTGAGGACGTGGGTTAAGTCGTACTAGTTAAAAATCTGTTGCTTGTTTAGAATTACCGTGGATCTGAGGGCGTTTATGAGGCTTTCCAGGATTGAGCATGGAGTATTGACAAGCCTCATAGTGATTGCTTCATACATAATCTCTGGAGGCAATAATCCCATTGCAATGATCTTACTCTTCATATCATCATTGCTGACTGAGGTATTTCTATTCGTCACAAATGATATATACAATATAGAAGAGGATAGGGTGAATAGACCTGATGCCCCGTTAGTGCGTGGTGATGTATCCATCAGAACTGCCTGGGTGCTGTCGTTGATTTCCGTATCAATATCAATCCTACTTAACGTTGTTGGTGTTGTCCTTAATTACCTGGCGCCATGGAGCATCTCAATACTGATCATTGCCATCATAACGGGCTTCTCCTACAATTATAGGTTGAAGAGGGTGGTTTTCGTAAATAACTTATTGGTTGCAATAACTTCATCCCTAACCTTCCTATATGGATTATATGCCATTACATCAACATTACCAACAATGAACTTACCATACTTACTATTCACGGTATCCCTATTGGCAACCATGGGTAGGGAGCTGGTTAAGGGCGCTCTTGATATACCTGGCGATATTAAGGCTGGCGTGAGGACCGTGGCCAATACGTACGGCATTACAACGGCAATAGTCATGGCTGTGGCGTTCACACTAACCGCTGTGGCTGTGTCGCCATTGATAATAATTCTATCCCTAAACGAACCCTTCGGGTTCGTACTGACGATTGGTGTAGTAATTACGGATTTAATATTAACATACATATGCATAGCTGTACTGCGTAGGAGCGATTATGCGGATAGGTTTAGGTCAGTGTCGCTATTGGCGATGTCTGTAACGATAATAGCCTATCTACTCCTAGCCCTATTGATATTAATAACTAAGTAAAGCTTAATCTCATATTCCCAGGACGCTCCTCAGGATTGCCAGGTAATTAACCTCCTTAAGCTTCGCCTCCCTCAATGAGGGTATTTCAATGAGCATTGGTTTCCTCATCTTCATCCTAAGCTTATCAAAATCCTCCCTAGCCTTATCAGCTAATTCACTCGTTACGAGTATAGCGCCGACATCCTCCTCCACACTCAACTCCCTAATTATTGAGATGACGTTATCGCCCTCATTAACCACCCTACCCTCAAATCCAAGGAGCTTGAATGTGTACACCGTGTGCTCATCACCAATTACTACTGCACGCACGTAGGGATGATGCAATGCAGACTTAAAAATTTGATTTCACGCGGTGATGCAATATGCAGGGCGAGGTATTCTGCCGTACTTTACCAGGGCTCCTTCTTCAGCCTGAGTAAGTAGGCTATAGTGTTTGTTAGTAGGTGTATTGGTGGCGTAATTATTACCGCCATCACCACATACACCCAACGCAGGACTTGGGGCTGAATAAGCCATAGCGCGAGAAGTGCTGCAAGTAGGAAATCAAGTTGATCAAGCAATGGTGCGGGGGCACCACGGGGTAACCCAAGTCTCCTCTTAATGAAGGCACCAAGTAAATCTCCAAGAAGAGCCGCCGTGCACATTACAAAGACCGTTGATGGTTTCGGTAATTCCCAGGCGACCTTGATTGCGCTTGTCACAATGATGTACGTAAGTTCACCAATTAGGAACCCAGCAAGTAACCCTGTTACGAACCCTTCATAGGTCTTACCATCACCGAAAATTCTCCTACCATCGAGGAGATTCCTACCGAAGTCTATGGGCGTCCTCCTCCTAAATATCTTACTCGCAACCACCGGCGTCGCGTTGGCAACATAGGGAGGCCATATTATCAATAGTGTTACGGCTAAATCCCACAGTAAATCCACGAGGAATCACTCAAGACTATGCCTCTTGAGGAGGTGTGTGATGGCTGAGTTCCTGGTTATGAACTCCGCACCGCACACCAGGCAGTAATACACATCCATGCCACCCTTCCTAACAGCAACTACCAGGTGCTCCTTGAGGTGCCTTAGGAAGGCGCCCTCGCCATTAACCTTGGCACCGCATATATCGCAGGTTATGGTCTTGCCACCAATACGTCCATGCCTGCGTAGGTGGGTAACGAAAGTGTTGGCATCAACCTCAGCACCGCATTTTGGGCATTTAAGCCTGGGTTGTGGTGTGGCTTTTGTTATAGCCTCAACTACCTTGTTAACGTCATCCCCCATGTAATTACATAATGGACAAACAACAACCTTAGTCAATGCCCTAGCCGCACTCATACCCGCCAACCACAACAAACTCGCCTTTTTAAATAATACCGCAACACATAACCTCTGTAATGAGTAGAGTGGTAGGATTATCGATGGTTAGGTGGGACCTTGGCGTTATTGGTTACGTAAGTGCCACACAGCAGGGTATCGACACGGCATATTCGGAGATATTCCTTAGGTGTTACCCAACGACTATAGACGTGACCAGGGAGATGAGGGGTAAGGTGGCATGTATATTGAATGTGATTAATAGGGGCTTACCCATGAACGCCGTAGTATTTTTCTTAGATCCATACGGTATAGCTAACGATGTTGGTACGAAGTATGGGGTAGCTAGGGGGGTTGTGCTCAATCTAGTATACTCATGGTTCACTAATTACCTAAGGAGTAATGGCTTTCTGAGGAATTTGGATGTTGTGGAACTTAATGAAGAGCTGAAAATACTTACCCCCTTCATTAAGGCCAGAGTTGGGGGTAATGCAAGCAAGATCGCTGGCATAATAGCCACCCTAGTCATGGTGAGGGGAGTTGATAAACAGAAGCTACCCATAAGCATTGTAGACCTAAGAAACGATGCAGAGGAGTACGTAAAGAACACGCTTAAGAAAGACATGTAGAAACTTCGAAAGTTAAGTATGGTATTCATACAATCAGTTAATATTGGTCTTCTCAAATAAGGACGGTCTGGTAATCCGAATTACACCAGTGATCAGGAGTTCCAGCGCTCACTCATTCACTCAGTCAAATGCCTACTCATCATCTCAGTACTTGCACTAAACCGGTTATTTTTAATTTTAATTATGATAATAGAAGCATGATTAGTGATTAGTAATCTTTAATGAAACGCGCCTTGGAGAGGATTGTTGTGTAGGATGCCTTAGGAATTGAAAATAATTGTGAGGATAGGAGGTAATTTTTAAATTGCTAAGGGATTATCATTAAACTATGGTTGGAGGAACACCCATTAAGGAGAGTGAGGTAAAGAATTACCCTTATGAGGAGTGGACAAGACCGTTTCAGTACAACGTAACTGCGGGCACAGCATATTCAAGGTTTCTTGAGGGACTTAAGAATGGGAAGATATATGGTACTTACTGTAATCGGTGTGGTCATGTATTTGTGCCTCCGAAGATGTACTGCCCATATTGCTTCAGGCCTGTGGATGGTTGGATCGAGGTTAAGGATGAGGGTGTTGTCGTGACTGCAGTCATTAGTTATATTAGTGCCACTAGGGAGCCCCTTAAGGAGCCTAGGGTTGTTGGTGTCATTAAATTGAGTGCTCCAGGGAAGGAGTTTGGTGAGCATAGATTTCCAGGTATAATGCATTACCTATGTGTTGATCCCGAGGATGTTAAGTCAATGAAGGTCTTTGGCATGAGAGTTAGGGCCAGGTGGAAGCCTGCCGATAAAAGGACTGGGTCTATACTCGATATTGAGTGCTTCGAACCTGCGAGGTGATGGGAATGTCATTCGAGAAGTTGAATATAAACAAGGACGTAAGGCATTGGTTACATACAATAGAACAGGGTTATAGATACACAGCTGGCCCCATAGGCACCAAATTCCTCGAAGGCCTAAGGGCAGGTAAATTATTAGCTGGCAAATGCCCTGTGTGCGGTAGGGTTATGATACCGCCAAAGGCCTTTTGCCAATATGACTTCGCAGAGATAAAGGACCTTGTGGAGATAGCGCCATTGGGTATTGTTAGGTCATACACGGTAGTTTACGAAGATTCCTACGGCAATAGGTTACCGAAGCCCGTGATAATAGGCTTTATAGAGTTTCCAGGAATTACTGGAGGTCTCGTGCATTATCTAATCAATGTAGATCCTAGCAACGTGAGGGTGGGGCTTAAGGTTAAGCCCGTGTTTAGGCCTGCGAATGAGAGGAGGGGTTCATTGATCGATATTGTCGGGTTCGAACCAGCCTAGGGAACGGGTATGTACTAAAAATTTAATAAGGGCATTGGTTTTTGGTTCCTGAATGAGCCAATCACAGAGGCAGGCTAGGATACCTGTATATAAGAAGATAATTCAGGATAAGATTAAGGAGTGGATGATTAAGGAGTTCCTAAACTACAGATTGTCTAAGCAGGGCTATGTTGACTCAGACGTCCTAAAGACACCACTAGGTACTAGGATTATCATATACGCAGAGAGACCGAATTGGATAATTGGTAGGAAGGGTGTCATCGTGAAGGAACTGACAGACCTACTAAGTAAGAAGCTTGGTGTTGATAATCCAATAATCGATGTCACACCGATACAAAGCCCAGAGCTTAATCCTAAGATAATTGCGAACAGGATAGCGTGGGCGATGACGAAGGGCGTTAAGTTCAGGAGGGCTGGTATGATAGCCATAAGGCAGATAATGGATGGTGGTGCCAAGGGTGCCGAGATAACAATAAGCGGCAAACTAACCAGTGAAAGATCCAGGTTTGAGAAGTATGTCTATGGAATCGTATATAAGAACGGTTACGATTCGAGAACAAAGGTTCAGAGGTTCGTCGGGCAGGTACTCCTCAAACCTGGTCTCTACGGCATTGAGGTCAGGATAACACCACCAGTACGCTTCAGTGATGAGTATAGGATTAAACCACCTGGCAGGGAGGCCGCGGCTGAGGTGCAGGCACAGCAAGTGAGTGAGTGAGGGAGGTGGTGAGGGTGGCGAGCAGACAGAGACTTAATGCAAAAACAATTAGGAACATGAAGCCTGAGGATAGGGCTAGGTTACTGGATGATCTTAGGAAGGAGTTACTTAAGTTGCAATCCCAAAGGGCCAGGGGAACTCTCGAAAACCCAGGTAGGGTTAGGACCGTTAGGAGAGCCATAGCCAGGATATTAACCATAATGAACGAGGAGGCGAGGAGTAAAGCCTCTAGGTAATTATTAATTAACAATACTCATAATCTAGGTTTAACACGTAGTTTCATAATAAGGCAGTTATGGCAATTAATAACAAAGACTTTAACGTCTTTGGGAGGACTATAACAACCACTAAATGCAGAAATGAGTCCCTCAACGGGATTCACGGTATAGTAATCGAGGAAACTGCGAATACGGTTAAGGTGTTGACATTAACGGGCTCCATAAAGACCGTGATAAAGGAGGATTGCTGGTTCTATGTAGATATTGGTAATTGCACATACTTAATAAGTGGTCGTAAATTGAGAAAAACTGGGAAGTCATTCTCTATGAAGAAGCAGTGAGGTTAGATTTATATTACCAGGATCCTAGGCCCAAGCCGTTGGATGGAACCGAGGTTGTGAGGAGAAGCAAAGTTTTAAAGTTGTGTAGTAATCCCTAGCTCTCGTGTCTGATCAAGAACTAACTGAACGGCTAATTAATGGCATTGTGAACCGCCTCAGCAGTGAGATTGAGGAATGGAGTAATAACCTGAGATTGAAGGCTGAGGCTGAATTGATGGATGGCGTTAAGGCCGTCATTGATAAGTACGCAGACACGCTTGAGAATATCGAGAAGGAGATCAACATGGACAGGGAGTATAGGCTCTATAATGAGACCATGAATGCTAAGAGGGAGAGACTCAGTGTTATTGAGAGTGCATACGCAGAGGTTGTTAGTAAGGTTAGGGAGAGGCTTAGCTCCATGAGAGGCACCAATGATTATAAGAAATTCCTTAGGAATTCGATACTTTGGGCAACATCCATAATAGAATCGAAGCAACTCGTTATAACAGCAAGCAAGGCAGATGAGGATATGGTTAACGAGATAATTTCAGAACTCAACCTAGATGCAACAGTAAACACTACGGATAAAGATCTCCTGGGCGTCATAGTTAGCTCCAGTGATGGATCAATAAAGGTCGACGCAACACTAGACTCAAGGCTAAGTCTCATGGAGCACCAAATAAAGACATTACTAACGCACATAGCCGCCACCTTAAAGAGTGAGGCTTAGGGTCATTAATTAATTGATAAATTGATTGTGGATTATTGGGATTAGCTTTTGATCCAGTCATTTCAGGGTTGGGGGTGTTTACGTAGAATTAATTTTAAATATGCAAATACACAGTGGCTTTTCGTGTCAGTAGGGAAGGGTAGGATAGTGTACATCAGCGGACCAGTTGTTAAGGCGGAACTACCTGGTGCATTGCTTTATGAATTAGTCTTCGTAGGTGAATTAGGGCTTTTTGGTGAGGTTGTGAGGATTCAGGGTGACATGGCATTCATACAAGTCTATGAGGAAACAACGGGCCTAAAGCCTGGAGAGCCTGTGGTTAGGACTGGAGAGCCACTGAGCGCTTGGTTGGGCCCTGGCATCATTAACCAGGTCTATGATGGTGTGCAAAGACCCCTGAGGAATATTTTTGAACTAACGCAGAGGCCGTTCGTCGCCAGGGGCATTAATTACGAGAGAACACCACCACTGGACTTCAAGAAGCCTTGGAAATGGATACCGAAGGCAAAGGTTGGCGATGAGGTCGCACCTGGGGACCTACTCGGTGTTGTCCCGGAGACGCCACTAATTGAGCACAGGATATTATACCCACCACTGTACAAGAAGGGTACATTAAAGTACATAGCACCTGAGGGGGAGTATACATTAAATGATGTAATCGCTGAGGTAGAGACCGATGAAGGAATAGTGCAGGTAAAGATGTGGCACAAATGGCCAGTCAGGAGACCAAGACCCTTCAGGGAGAAGCTACCACCAATTGAACCTCTAATAACCGGCATTAGGGTTATTGACACATTATTCCCAATAGCCATAGGCGGCGCCGCAGCAATACCTGGGCCCTTCGGCTCAGGTAAGACAGTAACGATAAGGACCCTGGCTATGTACAGCCAGGCCAGGTACGTAATACCAGTCCTGTGCGGTGAGCGTGGTAATGAGGCAGCGGATGCATTGCAGGGATTACTCAAGCTTATTGATCCTACGACTGGTAGGCCGTTGATGGAGAGGACGACGATAATTGTGAACACGTCAAACATGCCCGTGGCAGCCAGGGAGGCAAGTATATACATGGGCGTTACGATTGCCGAGTACTTCAGGGACCAGGGATATGATGCATTCCTAATGGCTGATTCAACGAGTAGGTGGGCTGAGGCTATGAGGGAGGTCGCACTTAGAATCGGTGAGATGCCTAGTGAAGAGGGGTTCCCGGCATACCTACCGACTAGGTTGGCCGAGTTCTACGAGAGATCTGGTAGGGTTGTAACGCTCGGTAAGGAGGGTAGGCTCGGCTCCGTAACCATAGCTGCCTCAGTCAGTCCGCCGGGTGGTGACTTCACGGAACCCGTAACAAGCCACACGCTGAGGTTTGTGGGTGCGTTTTGGCCACTGGATGCTAAGCTCGCCTATTCAAGGCATTATCCAGCGATTAATTGGTTGATGGGGTTCAGTAGGTATGTGGATACGGTGGCTGAGTGGTACCAGAAGAGTGTTAATACTGACTGGAAGGATATTAGGGATGAGGCGGTTAGGATATTGACCAGGGAGGCTGAGCTTCAGGAGGTTGTTAGGATACTGGGTACCGAGGCCCTGAGTGAGCAGGAGAAGCATTTACTCAATGCGGCATTCCTAATTAGGGAGGGTTTCCTGAAGCAGGATGCTTACCACCCAGTTGATGTTAAGTCTTTACCGCCTAAGCAGTATTGGTTGCTTAGGTTGATGATTACGTTCTACAGGAAGGGCCTTGATGCAATAAACCGTGGAGTGCCTGCAGCGGCGCTTAGGGAGCTTGATTTGGTGAAGAGATTGCCTAGGCTTAGGATGGAGATCAAGAATGAGGATTACCAAAAACTCGTTGATTACGAGAAGGAGTTGGTTGATGCGATAGAGAATTTGGCTAGGCAGTACGAGTCGCAGAAGCTTGTTGCTAAGGCGTAATTATTACCATTAAATTATTAATACTTTAGAGTACATTACCTAGTACACCCATAATTGATTTGATTAACTGATAGTTTGTCGAGCCGCACACTATCATAACAGAATCATCGCATTTTATGTTCATTACTAATCCACGAAGTCTCTCGCCAAGGTCCTTATACATATCCTCAAAATATGTCCCAAGCCTTAGAATTAGGAATTTGTTTTGCGAACAATCGTATCTTAGGAATAGTACGGCATCTGCACCATTCTTTATCGCGATATCCCTAAGTCTCACAACATCGCTCTCATCAAAACTCCTCCTGGTCACTAACGCGTAGCATCTCTTACAACCACAATTGAACACCTTTGCGAACTCCTCATCCTCGTTTATTATAACTATACCGGCATTGCTTAGCATTGCCGAAAGAATCTCCTCGCCCCTGCTCGTTAACTCGGCCCCACCCTTCATGACCCTAATGGCGCCCTGCTCCCTCAACTCATTTAGCACCCTCCTAACCACACCCTCGCCGATGCCCGTTATGGAGCTTAGGGAGTACCTACCCATCCTACCATGCCTCTTAAGCGCCAGTAATATCGTTATGGCCTCAGCAGCCATTAACTAGAGCATTACAGCCCATAAAAATAAGCTTTCCTTAGTTAAACTCGTAACACTTATTAATTTCCCAGTTATTCGTATTCGGTGATTATTATTTGCCAACCAAGGGCGCCTACGCGAACTCCAAGGACTTACCAATAACCGTCTACAATACAGCATCAAAGAGAATGGAGAGAATAACCCTCCTAAGACCTGGGCTCGTTAGGATTTACGTATGTGGCTTGACACCTTATGACTCAATGCATGTTGGTCATGCAAGGACCTTCGTGTTCTACGACATATTTAGGAGGTACCTCGAGTACCTGGGTCTTGAGGTTAGGTTTGTAACCAACTTCACGGACATTGATGATAAGATAATAAACAGGGCTAGGCAGGAGTTTGGTTCGGACATGGTTAATAGGTGGTATGATGTACCGAGCAGATACATTAAGGAGTTCTTCGACGCCATGGATAGGCTCTACATAAAGAGGGCCTATGCCTACCCAAGGGTTACCGAGAACATAGGCGACATGATGAAGTGGATACAGGAATTAGTCAATAGGGGTCTAGCGTACGTAAGCCCCGATGGCTCTGTGTACTTCGACATAACTAAGGTGCCTAGATACGGCGAATTCTCTGGACAAAAGATAGAGGACTTAATTGCGGGGGCTAGGGTCGAACCCGAACCAGGTAAGAGGAACCCACTTGATTTTGCCCTGTGGAAATCATGGAGTGAGGGCGAGCCGTGGTGGAATAGCCCGTGGAGCCCAGGTAGGCCTGGCTGGCATTTGGAGTGCGTGGTCATGTCCAGTAAGTACCTGGGCGTCCCGTTCGATATACATGGTGGCGGCCAGGACCTAATATTCCCACACCACGAGAATGAGGTCGCAATAGCCAGGGTGTACTTCGGCATTGATTACTTCGCGAGGTATTGGATTCACGTGGGCTTGGTGACGATCAAGGGACAGAAGATGAGCAAGTCTCTGGGCAACATAATACCAATAATGGACGTGCTCAGGAAATACGACGGGGAGGTCCTTAGGCTCTACTACGCAATGACCCATTACAGGAAGCCTATGGATTTCGACCCGGATTCGCTGGATCAGGTTAGAAATACATTAATGAGTCTCTACGCGGCCTATGACGAATTGCTCGAGGCAATAAACGAGGCGCCGGAGGCTGGTTCTAAAGATGAGGAGTTGATAAGTAGGGTCAATGGTTATATTGAGTCCTTCGAGTCCTCACTCAACAATGACGTAAACACCAGCGGTGCCGTGGCATCTATAATAGAGTTTGCCAAGTACATAACATCCACCCTAATTTACAACGCCCAGAATTACTCCAAGGGTGCGTTAACGCAGACATTAACGGCATTCAGTGACTTGGCAGGTATACTTGGTCTACTCAATAGGACGAAAATACCCCCATCATTGATATCGTTGGTGAACACCCTGATAAGTATTAGATCGCAGTTGAGAACTAGGAAGATGTTCGACTTGGCTGATGAGATTAGGAGTGAGCTAGGTAAGTTGGGTGTTGTTATAAGTGATGTTGGAAATAAGACCTACTGGTACATAGACAGGGATAGAATCGCTACATAACACTTATATATCATAAGCATCACTACCTAAACCCGTGAGATTAGTATTCCTTAGTAATGGTAGTTTCGCTGTATTGTATGATGAGAATTATTACATAAGAGATCTTTACTACCCATTGCTTGGTCAACATCACCACCACTCATTCGGTGGTAAGTTCAAGATTGGTATTTGGCATGATGGCAAATTCTCGTGGCTCGAAAACATAGGAAATAAAGAAATACTCCTTGATGGTTCCAAGGCTGTACTCCATGCTCAATGGGATGGCCTTGATATAACGATGGAGGACACCGTTCTCATACCACAACCAGCACTCGTTAAGCACGTGTTGATTAGGGGTCCTGGTTTTGTGAGGGTCATATTTTACCACGACTTTAGGCTTGATGGTTATGAGGTTGGGGATACGGCATTTTACGATCCATCACTCGATGCAGTATTTCATTACAAAGGTGCCACATGGTTTGGTATGGCGTCCACAAACCCATTGTATGAGTATACAACGGGTAGGAGGGATTTGAATGTTGTACTTCCTGATTGTGAGGACGGGATTTTGAGTAAGAATCCGATAGCCCAGGGTTCCGTGGCTTCCGCAATATCCATAGCCAGCCCCGAGTTTTACTACTTCATTGTTGCTGGTGATAGTTATGATAGGGTTTTAAGGTTGATTATTGATCTTAGGGATAGGAAGAGGTTGGAGACGTACTTCGTTAGATCAATCAATTACTGGGGTAATGTGGCATCCGAGTTCGCTGATGACAAACTAGCGGCCCAAAGCATTGTGGTTCTCCTCGGGCATGTTGGCGCTAATGGGTCAATACCCGCATCACTGGATACATCAATAATAAAGTTTAACCTGGACACGTATGGTTACCTATGGCCTAGGGATGCGGCATTCGTAACAATGGCGCTCGACATAGCTGGTTACTTCACATTCACGAAGAAGTTCTACAGTTTGGTATTCAAGCTATTCAGCGGTGAGGGATTCCTATTTCAGAAATACAATCCAAGTGGTACCTGGGGTTCGACGTGGCACCCATTCACGGTTAGGAGTAGGAAGTCGCTCAATATACAGGAGGACGAGACTGCAACCGTGATATACGCCTTTTGGCATTACTTTAGGAGGACTAGGGATTATGACCTGCTTAGGGAGGTGTATGATGTCATAACGAGAGCCGCCAATTTCATGGTTAATTTTAGAGATGAGAAACTGAAACTACCCCTGGAATCATACGATCTATGGGAGGAGAGACTCGGTGTCCATACGTACACCGCAGCCTCCGTATACGCGGGATTGCTTGCCGCAAGCAACCTGGCTAAGGTCCTCGGTGAGTATGAAAGTGCGAGTAAGTGGGAGGCGGCTGCTATGGAAGTGCGTGAGGCAATTAGGAATTACTTATTCGATAAGGAACGTGGTGTTTTCTATAGGTACGTTAAGGTTGATGATGGAAAAATCGTTGAGGTTGATAGAACGGTGGATGCCAGCATAATGGGCGTCTTCCTTTTTGGTGTTTTCGACGCTTGGGAACCCATGCTGGAGAGTAGTGTTAAGGTTATTATGAATAGGCTCTGGGTTAAGCCAATAGGTGGTGTTGCACGTTATGAGGGTGATTACTATCAAAGGGTTCCAGGTGATTACAGTAACATACCAGGTAACCCATGGATAATAACAACCCTGTGGGTGGCGCAATACTACATAGCGAGGGGTGATATTACTAAAGCTAAGGAGTTGATGGCGTGGGTTAATAGGGTGAAGACCCCCACAAACCTCCTACCCGAGCAGGTCGACCCATTTAGGGGTTTGCCGACGTCGGTCACGCCATTACTGTGGAGCCACGCGGAATATCTAAGGACGTACATCATGATGAAGAGCCAGGGCATAGTTTAAACGTAGTTTAAATGCCCCAGAAGGTTTCGTAGAGCCTAAGCCAGTAACCACTAACGAGCCTATTCCTGCCCAGCACCTCCGTTATTGGTATCCTAGTAATATCACCGCCTTTATAGGCAACCATTTTGCCGTAATCGCCCTCCTCAATGGCGCCATAGGCCTCGGTAGCGAACCTTACAGCTAAAATCCTATCAAAGGCCGTGGGTGCCGAACCTCTGATTATGTGCCCAGGTATGACAGCCCTAGCCTCAAAACCAGTGGTCTTCTCTATGTAGTTTGCCAATTCATTACCTACACCACCAAGTCTTGAGTGCCCGAACTCGTCCTTAGGGCCTTCGTACTCCTTAATCCCCTCCGAAACAACAATTAATGCCCACCTCTTATTATCATAAGTCTCCTTAATCCTCTTGACCACAGCATCCCATGAAACAGACTTCTCAGGTATGAGGACGAAATCGGCCATTGTAGCTAAACCCGTGAACAGCGCAATCCAACCGGCCTCCCTACCCATGACCTCAACAACACCAACCCTTTCATGGGATATTAACGTAGTCTTAAAGGATTCCGTAACCCTAATGGCCTCGTTAACCGCCGTATCGAAACCTATCGTGTAGTCGGTGCCGTACACGTCGTTGTCGATGGTCTTCGGTATACCAACGGTGTTGACCAAACCCCTGGTTTGTGCCTCAGCAGCTACGGATAATGTGTCATCACCGCCGATAGCCACAATTACGTCAAGGCCCAGCTCCTTAATGGCTTTGGCGAATTGTTCCGCTCTAGCTTCATCCTTAAATGGGTTAGTTCTAGATGTTTTAATGTAAGTACCACCTGTGAACGCGAAGTCAAGTAAATCCCGAGAGGATACTCGCCTAATTTCCCTATTCAGAATACCCCTCCAGCCATGAAGTATTGCGTAAACCTCGTGCCTCTTCTCTACCAATTTCGTGAGCGTGTACACGGCAATATTGAGCCCAGGTGCGTCACCACCACCCGTTAGGATGCCTATCCTCATGATTGACCACCCAGAACCTCCACGACCTTCTTGTTGCCATAGACAATCTCCGAGAGGACCCTTGCGAACTTCAAAGCATCCCTCCTCTGCCAAACATTACGACCAACGGCTATACCCAAGGCGCCAGCCTCGATTGCACCATAGACCTGCCTGAGGAACTCCTCCTCAGTCCTAGTCTTTGGGCCGCCCGACATGAGGACTGGAACCTTCCCAGCAACCTTGACTGCCCAAGAGAAAGTCTTTGGATCACCCGTATACTTTATCTTCATAGCATCCGCACCAACCTCAAGTGCTATCCTAGCTGCGTAGGCTACGACTTCGGGTGCCGTCTCGTTTGTAACCTTGCCACCTCTTGGGTATGACCAGATAATGAGTGGTATGTCGAACCTCAACGCATCCCTCTTTATCGTGCGTAACTCCTCGAACATTCTCCACTCATAACCACTGCCTGGGTATATTGTGTAACCCACCGCACTGGCACCTAGGCTAATGGCCTCCTCAACACTACAGTTGGCCACGGAAATTGGCTCGCCATTATACAGGCCGGTCTTTCCATTCAGCTTTAGTATTAACGGTACACTACCGTCATAGTACTTCTCGGCAACACCCCTCTGGAAAACCACGCCATCAAACCCAGCCTCTCTGGCTAGTTTAAGTATGTACCCTGGATCGGCAGAGTCAGGGTTATCCATGAAGTCGGCAGGGCCATGCTCAATGCCGTGGTCATAGGCTAGAATTATTGATCTACCTCTCCTGGCGAACGTCCTCAGGAACTTCTCGATTAAATCCACCATCAATAATCCCAGGTAAGGCACTGGTATTTATTGAGTGGTTGTTTAAGGGGTGTTATTGGGTGTAATTGTTGAAGGGGATAATGCGTTTAATCCGACTTTAACTAGCCTGGGGTTGATTCAAGGGTTGGGTAGTAAATCCTTAATTGATTAATTAAATCATCAATGATGAACCTTAGCAGCTCAGCTCCAAACTCAGGTTTGATCAAGTCCCTCCTTAAGGTGCCGATAATACCCGTAGAACTAACATCGATTGCCCTAACCACATTAATGTTACCACTAACCTCAACATCCACTACTCTATCCCACCTAACCAAGTCCTTACTTATTGAGGCAATTATCGAAGTCTCAACAGCATCAGCATGACCAAAGGATGGAAAGAACCTCTTCATGAAGTTAGTAACCCGTGGATTGTAAATGTAATAATGAAGGGCCCTCGGCTTATCATGGTTGTAGTTCCAGGACTTAACAACGATGTTCAATGCATCAACATTACCACCATGACCATTAACAAACACCACACCCCCAGCACCCCAAGCTGATGTACTCTCTACGAGATCTAGCAAATAGTGAACTAGGCTCTCAAAACGAACCCAGGTGACACCCTTAAAGCCGACGTGCTCCATGGAGGAACCAACGGTGATCGTAGGGTACAGTAAAACTTTACCGGAAAACCTGCGCTCAACCTCACCAGCTACATACTCGGCGATTATAGAGTCAGTACCTAATGGAAGGTGAGGGCCGTGTTGCTCTATAGAACCTATTGGGATTAGGATTATGAAGTCCTTGGGTATGTCGTCACGGGTTACCTCCAAAACCCTCATTACCAGCGGGATTGTAGCCCATAATTTAAATGCAGTGTTGCTGATTAACCGATTATTGAGGCAGTACTCTCTTTGGTATTGAGAGAGTAACTACGAAGTTCGGCTCATCAACAATCTCCGAAATCCTTAGATTACCCACGACACTACTCAATACGTAACCCTCCTCAGGGCTTAACCCATAGAACCTACCTAGCAACGCCAACATGTCCTCAATAGCTTGCCTAGCCGCCTCGTATAGATCGTTGGAGATACCCATTGCGGCTATGACCTCGCCCTCCTCATAGGTTGGGGCTATTGTGAACGGTCTACGTATGTTAAGCCCCTTCACAACCTCCACCCTAAGCCTAACATTAGCCTGGGTCTCTATCGCTGTCCCTGTGACCTCACCATCACCCTGAGATGCATGTGGATCGGCAATAGAGAGTAGTGCACCCTTGACATTGACGGGTAGGTAGACCCTGGCACCCTTCCCATGAAGCTTATTATCCATATTACCACCAAAGTACTGCGGTGGAATCATCCCAAACTCACCCTCCCTAGGCGCCGTACCAATTACCCCCAAGAACGGCCTAATCGGTACTTTAATGCCCTTAAGGAAATCACCCCTAGTGGTTGCATAACCATTACTAATGCTCCAGATCACCAACCTATCCCTAAACCTACCCTTAAGTAACCCTATGAAACCAAGTATCGCCGACCAACCCCAATCAGAAACCTCAATATCCTCAATCTCAACCATCAACGCATCACCGGGCTCCGCACCATCAACAAATATTGGCCCAACAGCAGCATCAAACTTTGACCCATCTATCTTACCTAAATCCTCCGTCGTGAAATCAGGCTTTATTTGCCATGTAGATGAGTCAGGCACGATTACATAAATCTCATCACCACTACGGACATTGGCTATGGGTCTTAGATTTGGTGACCACTTATAATGCAGGTTCTCCTCCTTCCTACCATCAATAACTATCATAACTCCTCACCCTCCTCAAGCCTGACAGTGGCTGGTTTAATCCAGGAATAAATAAGTGTTGCCACTAACCACCCAATAAGCGCCAGCAATGCCACCGCTATTCCAAGTGGAAACCACGACCACTGTGGCAGGTTTACACTAACTGCACTAAGACCGTACTCTATAGTCAATGCTGTCTCAAAGTATATGAATGGTGTAGCGGCTATACCAGCATATAGTAAGTACAACAAACCACTCCAGGTACCTATCCTTGTACCCAACCCCCTTTCTATGTACCCATAATAGCCACCACTCGAGGCCACCTTTAGTGAGAACTCATAGACAGCATAAGCAGCCGATGCAACACCAATCGCAGCCAAAACCACTGATAATGGGGAAGAGCCATAAGCAAAGGCAACAGCTCCACTTAAGGTGGCTAAAGCCGCAACTGCGGGTGCAGTAAAACTTAGTGATTGAAACACCAATTCCCAAAAAGTTACAACGCCCCTCCTTAACCCCACTTCACCCATGGCTGTTGACCACCTACCCAAGAGTATATAAACAATACCCCCGAATACATAAAATATTATTTCACAACAATTAATCAAAATACAAAATATAGACTAACGGTATTTGCGAAACCACTTCTTACATATTTTCCTTATAGATATGCAATAGATACTGACACCAAGAATTAAACCTCACAACCTTAACCTACTAAATCCAAGCATCGCATAGATGCATCCTATGGCCATTAATACGAAACCTATAATGACTATGCTTAGGAGCCCACCGTACCAATACCATTTTGCGACATCATTAAAATCATCAATATTACTCAACCTGGCTAGCCCCTATAGGCACTACTGAGGAACTTATACGCAAAAATATTCACCACGTAAGCACCAGCAACAATTCCTACAATCTCCATTAATGATTGAAGGTGCACAGTGGAATAATTAATAATGGTTAAGAATGAGAATAGAAATACAGCGGCAAAGAACACGGGTACGATACCAACAATACCCAGTATTGATCCATACAACGCGTGTCTATACATTGCGGGGTTATTATAAGTCCTTGATAATTTATTAAAGGTCACCAGTACCATTTAATAATCCCGCAAGACCTAAAACAATGGCTACCGGAATCGTTACTATAAACACAGATATGCAGGCAGCAATAAATATCAAGACCGCACCAACTAAACCAAGCGTGCCAAGAGACCTATCAACCTGGTTATTCATCCTTACCGCCTGATCATTCATATTTACCTAGACTAAAATCAATGACTTTAAAACCTTCTTTATCTCCTTATAGGAGCATTTACGTAAAAGAAGCTTTAAAAGTAAGACATAACATCACGAAATCGATGAGGACTTCCTTAATCATCGCCGTGGTCCTGATTGTTTTGGTTATTGCCATTGCCGCCACCTACCTATTGATGAACCAAAATAACCCAGAGAAAGCCCTCCTAAATGCAAGGAAACTATTATTGAGTAATAATTTCACTGGTACATACGATATATCAAGCATAGTTAAGACATACCCTCCAGGCTCGTCAACACCAAGGGTTGTGCAATCCAGCGGTGTCGTCATAATATCAAGATCACCAGCACTCAATGCCACGGTAGCAAATAGCACGGGGATATCCTTTATAAATGGAAAAAGCGTGAGCTCAAGCGTTATAAATGCCTATTGGTTATCTGACGATAAACTATGCCAAGTATTAATTGCATACGCACCTAGTAGTGGGATTATTAAGTACTGCATACCCTATAACAACTACACAAGGTATCGCTTCCCCTTCTATATAACCAAGGAATTACTGAGTAATGCCACGTACGTTGGCGAAGGCTCATGGAATGGCAAAACCACGTACTGCTTCGTATCAAAGATAATGGCAATAGAACCATCAATAACAATCTCGCCACCCAACGGAACAATCATAGGGCCACCCTGGAGTGTCATAACTACTAACGCGACAATTTGCATATTAGGTAATGGTGTAATTGCCAGCTTAATCGAATACACATACGCAGTGCCAACCCAACCCTCACTATCCGCCACCACAGTAACCATCACCAACGAAACCCTCATAAGCTACTCCCTCACATTCAACCAACAACTATTCAACCAATTAATGCAACTAATGAACAAAACAGAGCAAGGTTAAACAGCCAAAACCCTACAATATTGTTTTAAGCCACGTCAAAATTACGTTCTACCACAGAACGCTAACACTCTAGTTTCTAGAAATAGAAATAAGCGAAACCATGAAAGTACGCCATGATTGAGAAGGATTACGGAAAGCAATACAGTGAACGCATTAAGGCCATACCAATACAGAAGACCTAAGTATAGTCAATTAACCACCAATGATCACGGACATCACAAGTACTAGATAAAGCCGTAGCCGCATTGACAGGCCCAACCATAATGCCCTTACAACAGCACACCAAGACAACGCTGAGCACATGCATGCAAAGCAGAGAATAAGCATTACAACGTCTTGGTGCGGCCGCCGGGATTTGAACCCGGGTTCTGCGGCTCGGGGGGCATATGGGGGATTGGGCACCCTCGCCATCCTAGACCAGCCTAGACGACGGCCGCTACCTTATCCTTACTATTATGATTTTTAAATTTTCCCCGTGGATAACGGCTTTGGCGAAACCCCTCTCTTTATTGGTGCAGTGGTTCATCTCCATGGTTTGTTATTTTGGGTTTATAAATTATTTAATGCTTATATTTACCTCAATAGTTTTGGTCTTGATGAGTAGTATTGGTGTTTTGTTTAGGATAGTTACGTTCGGCGAAAGTCATGGTGTTGCCATTGGTGTTGTGGTTGATGGTGTGCCTGCTGGTGTGGCTGTTAGTGAGGAGGATGTTAGGAGGGAGCTTAATAGGAGGAGGTTTTGCCACATACCTGTCCTCAACCCTAGGTGTGAGGATGAGGAATTCCAAATACTCTCTGGCATAAAGGATGGGTTTACTGAGGGTACGCCTATAGCCATAGTCATTTGGAATAAGAGGGCTATCTCGGATTATTATGAGGAGCTTTGGATGAAGCCTAGGCCGAGCCATGCTGACCTAGCCTGGTACCTAAAGTTTGGTAGGTTCTATGACCATAGGGGTGGCGGTAGGGCTAGCGGTAGGGAGACTGCGGCTAGGATTGCTGCTGGCGCCATTGCTAAGGCTGTGCTTAGGCAAACCATTGGTGTTGAGGTTAGCAGCCACCTGGTTGAGTTGGGTGGTGTCTCGATTAATAGGGATGATTATACCTTTGAGGATGTTGTTAAGGCTTGGGAGAAGCCGCTTCCAATGATTGATGATGAGGCCGTTAAGAGGGCTGTCGACCTGCTCATTAAGACAGCCACCGAGGGTGATAGCGTCGGCGGCATAGGTGAGGTATTAACCACCGAGGTGCCACCTGGCCTGGGTGAGCCTGTTTTCGATAAGCTTAAGGCAGATCTAGCGAAGGCGGTGTTTTCGATAGGTACTGTCGTGGGTGTCGAGTTCGGGTTAGGCTTTAGGTTGGCTAGGATGAGGGGTAGTGAGGCTAATGACCAGATAGTGCTTAGGGGTGGCAGGCCAAGGCTTGAGACGAATAGGGTTGGTGGTTTATTGGGTGGCATGAGCGTTGGTGAACCAATTAGGTTTAGGGTGGCCTTTAAGCCAACGCCAAGCATTAGGAAGCCCCAGAGGACTGTTGACCTAAGCAAGATGGAGGAGACAACCATAGTGTTTAAGGGACGTTATGACGTATCTACAGCGCCGAAAGCCTTAGTTGCTGCGGAGGCCATGACGGCTATTGTTCTCGTGGACCACGCGATGAGGGCTGGCTTAATACCTAGGGTTGTTAAGAAATAGGGTCCTAGCCCCTGAACTTTATTGATTCCAAGTCGCCATGTTGTGGGTCCAGGTGCTTATTTTATGGTAACGCTTAAAAATATAGCTTCTTTAGAGCTTTGGGGGTACCTATATGGAATATCAATATCGTTAATGGGGTCGGCTAAGGCTTTAGGTGGTGAATCAATAATTATTATGTATTACATGGGTGATGTACATGCTGGATGCCATTAGGGGTGAGGTTGACCTATTAGATGAGGAGCTAATTAACCTAATAATTAAGCGCCTAGAGCTCGCCAGGAGGTTAGGTAATATCAAGAGGAGCCTTGGACTTTCTATTGTTGATAAGTCCCGCGAGAATGAGGTTATTAATAGATGGGTTAGTAAATTGAGGAGTGCTGGGTTGAATGAAGATGTCGCCTATGAATTGGTTAACGCAATAATTAAGGCCTCGACCTACGTCCAGGTTGGCGGCAACCTCGGTATTAACGTAACCATAATTGGGTCTGGACGCGTTGGTAGAACCATGGCAAGGGTTCTTAACCGTGTTGCTAACGTGTCACTTATTCATCTAAATGATAAACCAGCTAGGTCTGATGTGTTCATCATGGCTACTAAACCAACACGTGATTCTGTGGATTTTGTAATAAATAATGTGGAGGTAATTCGTGGTTCAGTGCTTCTGGATTTATTCTCAGTGAAATCTACCTTCTTTACCACGTTTGAGGACTTATCGATTAAACATGGGTTTCATTATGTGAGTGCCCATCCATTGTTTGGTGATGTTGGTGAACCAATTAGTGAGAGTATAGTCCTGATACCGTCTAGAACGAGTGGTGATTACCTAAACCTTGTTAGGGATTTATTTAGTAATGCGGGTTTAAGCGTTGTAATGCTGAAGAGTCCTGAGGAGCATGATAGGTTAATGGCTTATCTACAGGTTGCCCATCACACAGCCTTACTGGCACTCTATGCGTTGCTTAGGAATGCGGGGATTGACTTAAGGGGGCCCTTGTTGACGCATAGCCTTAAGTACACGGTCAGGGCTATAGAGAGGGTGATAACGCAGTTGGATGTGGTTTATGAAATACAGAGGCTTAATCCGTACTCAAGCTCCGTTAAGGAGGAGCTTATAAACACGTTGAGACTCGTTATTGATTTAATGAGTGAGGGTAGATTGGATGAGGTGGTTAGATGATTATTAAACCGACACCTAACAAGGTTGGGGATCTCACCCATGCCTTAGATAAGGCGGGTATTTGGTTTAGGGAGGTTAGATTGTTTGGCGAGGATCTTATCGTCACATCGCCGGAGGCTAAGGTTGATGAGGCACTTATAAGGAGCGTGGATGGGGGCGCCGTCATAATCAATGTAAAGGCTAGGTATCAACTCGCAAGCTCTGAATGGAGAAGTAAGACCATCGTGAACGTTAGTGGCGTTAGGATTGGGGATGACGGTGTTATTATTGCCGCGGGACCTTGTGCCGTGGAAAGTTATGAGCAGGTTAGGGAGGCTGCCGTAGCCGTTAAGGAGGCTGGTGCTAGGATGCTCAGGGGTGGTGCGTTTAAGCCGAGGACCAGCCCGTATAGTTTTCAGGGTCTTGGTGTTGAGGGGTTGAAAATACTTAGGAGGATTGGGGATGAGGTTGGCTTGCCTGTGGTTTCCGAGGTTATGGATACGAGGATGGTTAAGACAATCAGCGAATACGTGGACATGCTACAGATTGGTGCTAGGAACGCCCAGAACTTTGATTTGCTGAAGGAGGTTGGTAGGTCAGGAAAGCCTGTGCTCCTGAAGAGGGGTTTGGGTAATACCGTGGAGGAGTGGCTCGAGACCGCCGAATACATACTGCTCGAGGGCAATAGTAATGTGGTGCTCTGCGAGAGGGGTATTAGGACCTTTGAGCGATCCACAAGGTTCACACTGGATCTTGGCGCGGCTGTGGCAGTTAAGAAATTAACGCATTTGCCGGTATGCGTTGACCCATCGCATCCAGCAGGTAGGAGGGATTTGGTCATACCGCTGGCTCTAGCCGCCATAGCTGCTGGCGCAGACATGCTACTTATTGAGGTACATCCAAGGCCTTGGGAGGCATTGTCTGATGCTGAGCAACAACTAACCCCTGAGATGTTTAGGGAGTTGATGGTTAAGGGTAGGGAGGTCGCCAGGGCCATTGGTAGGTACATATGAGGGAGTTCACGTACAAATCACGGGATGGCGAGGTTAGGGTTCTCATAAACGTGGATTACGCCAGGTCATTGGGGGAATTGATACGTGAATACACGGGTTGCGCGGCTCTTGTGTCGAGGGGCTTACCCGACGCCGTAAAGGTCGATTGCCCAACAATGATTATTAATGATGGCGAGTCGGGTAAGGACATAAACACCGTCATAGGCATAATTAAGTGGGTCCATGGGTTAGGTCTCGATAGGGATGGCGTGCTCATTGGCGTTGGTGGTGGTAGTGTCCTCGATACCGTCGGTTTCTCAGCGTCAATATACCTAAGGGGTGTGGATTACATAAACGTCCCCACGACAATGCTATCCATGGTCGACGCATCGCTTGGCGGTAAGACTGGTGTTAATGCCATGGGGATTAAGAATGTGATTGGCGTGATCAGGCAGCCTAGGGCTATAATCGTTGATTTATCATTCCTAAACACATTACCAGTGCATAACTATGTTGATGGGTTTGCTGAGGTCATAAAATATGGTGTAACGATGGATGGAGAGTTGCTTAATTACGTTATTAATAATAAGGACGCATTGTTGAGTAAGGATAGGGGTGCGTTGGAGTTCGTTGTGTATAAATCATTAATTAATAAGGCATCTATCGTGGAGAGAGACGAGTTGGATAAGGGTGGTGAGAGGGTTGTCCTTAATTATGGGCATACGGTTGGTCATGCTGTTGAATCAGCCACCGAGTTCTCGGTAAGTCACGGTAGAGCCGTTGCTCTGGGCATGATTTGCGAGGCGAGGGTTGGTGTTAAGCTTGGTCTTACAAACCCTGATTTACCAAAGACCTTACTGAGCGCCTTGGATAGTTACGGTTTAGTTACGAAGATTGATATTTCAAACATTATTGATTCGGTGACCAAGGCAATATCCAGGGATAAGAAGAAGAGCGGTAATTTCCTGAAACTGCCTGTGGTTATTGACGTTGGTAAATGGGAATTAGTTAGGATTAGTGTTGACGAGTTCGTAAGGATGGTGACGAGTGAATGCAGGTCTATTCCGTAATTGGTTACCCGCTGACCTATACATTATCCCCGGTGATCCATAATTACGTATTTAAGGCCTTGGGTAAGGACGCCATCTACGTGCCACTTAAGGTATCCCCAGGCAGGCTTAAGCACTTTATTGAGTTCGCAAGAGATGCCTTAAGTGGTTTCAATGTAACTATGCCCCATAAGGTCCCCATCGTTGATCTATTGGATGACACCGTCGGTGCGGCCCGCGTCTTGGGTAGTGTGAATACTGTGATTAACCGTGATGGTGAGTTGATAGGCTATAACACGGATTATGAGGCCGTAAAACAAGCCCTTATGAACAGAGGTTATTCGGGTGAGGATTCGTTAATTATCGGCGCAGGTGGTGTTGCCAGGGCCGTGGTACTGGCATTGGCCGATTTAGGCTGTGGTAGGATTTATGTGGCTAATAGGACTGTGAGTAAGGCCGAGGAATTATGCTCATTAGCCAATTCACTGGGTATGGATTGCAA
This sequence comes from Vulcanisaeta sp. EB80, assembly GCF_002078205.2. Lineage (NCBI taxonomy): Archaea > Thermoproteati > Thermoproteota > Thermoprotei > Thermoproteales > Thermoproteaceae > Vulcanisaeta > Vulcanisaeta sp. EB80. Next base: position 15,029 of record NZ_LCWN02000004.1, on the reverse strand, counting down.
GGCACTGGGTATTGGGAATGTTTCTATTAAGGCATGGCTGCTCATTAACGCAACACCCCTAGGCATAAGTGAGGAGTTCCCAATAGACCCCGTTAGAACAGGGGCGAATTTAATCCTTGACCTAGCCTATACAGTAAATGGCGATACGTCACTCATAAAATTAGCCAAGAGGCACTCGATAAGGTACATAGACGGCCTCGAGATCCTGGTGAGACAGGCGCTTGAGGCTGACAAGATCTGGTTTGGACCATTCGAAAAACCAACCTGGAATGAAGTATTCTCTGAATTAAATAAACAGTGTGCACTGACCTCCTCCCTGTCTTGAAAGGGTGTGGGAGGTTTCCTCGCCGCCACCTTCATTTTGCATCTGGTGGTGGTTCATGGGTTTGGCCCGGGCCAGCATTGCGGGCCATTCCTCGCTGGCCGTTAGAGTCTTGAGTATTGCATATAGGTGCTGTATGATGTATTTGGGAATGATTAGGTTTGATTTTCCTTCGTATTTTCTCCAGTTCATGTTCCTGCTCAAACCCTTTAAACTCCACCATACTCCCTTTGTCCACGCTTTCGGTGTAATCTTCCAAAGCATGTTTGTTACTGACGCGTAGTCCCTATCCACGAGGTGCCCGAGTGGGCACTTTAGTACATGCCAATCATCTGTTCTCTCAAGCCTTGTGAAATGGATTGGACACACTCTACTGTTTCTGTATGATGAGGCACGAAATATCTTGGAGCCGCGCTCCAAAGCCTTATCCCCAACCGCTTTCTCAATACTCTTGAATGGTGTCTGCTTTATGCGGTGTCTTGTTTCGTTCCTCCTGATTTCATTAATCATTGATTCCTGTGGTTTCTCGCCAAGCTCCTCGGTGATTATGATTGCCGGTGTTTTTGTCAATTCATTGGCGATTTGCCTAACCCTACCAACCTTCCTAACCCTCTCACGCAACCTCTTCATGTGCTTCCTAAACTCTCTCGTGTTTGTTATGTTTATGTATTTACCGTTTGGTAATGCGAATCTAGGTTTGAGTCTCTCGATAATCGCGTTCCTAACCTTCTCATATCGTCTCGCCAATCTGCCGAAGTCTGTCCTTATTGTATAGAGCTGTGGCATGAGATACTGCTTGTTCCAGTTAGTAACCTCGTTCACAGTAGTTAGCAAGTCAATCCTACCAACAGCAACAGTATTCTCGTTAATGTCGAAGGTAACGACTGATTTTGGTTCTTCCTCCCTAGGCTTCAGCTTGAAGATGAATATGGCGTACCACTTGTTCAACCTACGCTTAATCAACAGCGTAGACGCTAATTCCGCCTCTCCTCTCAAAACCCTCCACCAGTAGAGCCAGAAGCGCTTGTGTGGTCTGAGCCAAACCTCCCTCCTCTCGCCAAGCAGTGATAGGCTGAGCCTGACTGGGGCTGTTGAGTTGATGAACTTCCCATAACTCCAAGCCATTTCGGTGAACCTAATGGACACAGCCTTAACCTCAGGGTATGGTTTTTGTGCTAAGCCCTTCCTCCTCCTCTCAACGAATGACTTGGCGATTTGCGCTGCTTGTCTGATTGCCTGGATGATTAATTGCGAGTTAAGGCTTGAGTACTCCAGCCTATACTTGCGGTAAAACAACCTCTGGAGTTTATTCGCACTCGTGACATTGTTCTCAACAGCGTACTCGACGACCTCACGAACAATGCTGAGATACATAGACTCAATGGAGTGGAGCAGCTTGTTGAGTTCCCTAGTAACCTCAAGCTCAACAGCCACAGCCCTACACAACATCCACAAGAAAAGCAACAACCAGGCTTAAAAGCCACTCACGACAAGAAGGGGCGAGGCTTGCCATTAGCACGCTATCGCTATTAATTCTCGTCTCACCAATATCCCCAATACCCATCGTACGTAGGCTACCCCTGGTGGATACCATATGGGGTCTCGTGGCAGCCTACTTCGTGGTTTCGGCGCCAATAGCGACTGGGGCAATTAAGCAGGTCTTTGATGAGTTAGACCCAACGTATGAGTACGTGGGTTTGACGCTTGGTCTAAGTCAATGGGGTGTTTTCATGAGGGTTGTGGTTCCAATGACGCATAGGGAGTTGTTATCCTCATTCATGATTGCGTGGGGTAGGGCTGTCAGTGAGTTTGGCTCAATAGTAATACTCGCTTATTATGTGGTGAATCCACCATTATTTAATTACGTGTATCCACTACCAATACTCATATGGTACACCTACGAGGTTTATGGATTACCCATGGCACTTGGTTACGCATCAGCCTCCTTAATAATATCGATTGTGATACTGGTCCTGGCAGAAATAATCGGCGGCGGAAGTCTTCGATTTAAACCCTAGCTATTCACCGGTGAACTTGGGCCTCCTCTTTTCCAGGAATGCCCTCACGCCCTCAACCGCATCCTTGGTGCTAATCGCGACACCAAATAATGAGGCCTCGCCATTCAATGAGCTCCATATTGGCGCTTCAATTCCATAATTAATGGCGTACTTAGCTAGCATAAGCGCCAACGGTGGTTTGGACGCGAGATCCTTAACCCACCTCCTAACCTCATACTCAAGTGCATGTTTAGGAACGACTCTATTAACGATACCGTACTCAAGAGCCTTTGTGGCACTTATTTGCTTACCCGTGAGTATCAGCTCCTTACTAATGCTAGGATTCGTTAGCCTTGTTAACCTCTGTGTACCCCCGGCGCCAGGTATTATACCTAGATTAACCTCAGGTTGTCCGAGCAAGGCGTCCTCGGATGCGATCCTGAGGTCGCAAGCCATGGCTATCTCTAACCCGCCGCCTAGGGCATAGCCATTTATCGCGGCTATCACGGGCTTCGTATAGTACTCAATCTCTAGAGTCATTGAATGGTAATGCCTCATTGCCTTGAACATCTGTATTGGTGATGTGTTTTGGAACTGGTTAATATCAGCACCTGCGCAGAATGCCCTACCGTTGCCCGTAATAACCACGACCTTCACCCTTGGGTCATCCTCAACAGCCCTCAATGCTTTCACAATTTCATCAGACATCCTCTGAGTCAACACGTTTAGTTTATCCGGCTTATTGAACACAATCCATGCGGCAGGTGGGTCAACCCTAAGCACAACCTCCTCAAACCTCCTCTCCTCAACCTCGGGGTAGTCCCTGAATCCTTTACCAGCCTTCCTACCTAACCTACCAGCCTTCACATAATCAAGAAGTAATGGGTCTGGTTCATACTCCTCCCAGCCGCTAACGCCTCTGAGATTGTTTAGGGCATCCACAATATTATCGAGTCCAGCCTCATCTGCAAAATCTGATAGGCCCCATGGGTAGTTAAGGCCGAGTTTAACGCTTTTATCCACATCATCTACTGTGGCGACGTTTTCCCTAATTAGCCAAGCCAACTCATTAATTGCAGGTGCTATTAACCTAACAGGGTCTAAGTCAAGCCCCTGGTCAGGTAAGACCTTGGGCTTAACGTATTGTCCAGGACCTGGGTATTTATAGAAGCCCTCGCCAGTCTTCACACCAAGCCTTCCTTTATTCACGAGATCCTCAAGCAATGGGCATGGATGCGCCTTGAACCCCCTCTCCATCATTGCCCTGACTATGAATAAGCTCGTGTCAAGACCTATGTAATCAAGAAGTTCGAAGGGTCCCATGGGCAGGCCAAGCACGTTCCTGGCCATCGCATCCAGGTCCACAATCCTGGTGCCCTCCTGAGTAACCTCACGGCATGCCTCAAGCATTACCCTAAACAGGACCCTATTAACTATGAAACCTGGCACATCCTTGTTGACAACGACAGGTTCCTTACCGAGTAATCTCGTTAATTGGATGACAATGTTCATAGTATCATCACTGGTGTACCTACCTCTTATGATCTCGACAAGTTTCATTAATGGTGGGGGATTCATGAAGTGCATGCCTGCAAACCTCTCCCTTCTCCCAGTGGTCTCAGAGAGCTCGGTTATTGGTATTGTGCTCGTGTTTGAGGTGAATATAGCGTGAGGCGGCGCATACCTATCGGCCTCGCTGAACAGCCTCTTTTTCAGCTCAGCATTCTCGGGCACAGCCTCCACTAGGAAGTCCACGTCCTTGACAGCCACTGCTAAGTCTGTGGTTGTACTTATCCTAGCCATTATGGAATCAACACTCTCCCTCAACTCGCCCCTCTTACTTAGTCGCTCAAGACTATCCCTAATTCTATTAAGGGCGTTCCTAAGAATCTCGTCAGATACATCCATGAGCCTAACTTCGAAACCCGCCATTGCAAATACCTCGGCAATTCCGTGACCCATTGTGCCGGCGCCGAGTACCGCAACCCTTCGAATACCCAAGCTTGACATACGGAATAATTAGGATGTCTCATTATTTTAATATTACCATTACACGGGTTATTTTACGAGCAGCATAAGTTCATTGCTGCCTTAACCTTAGTTTGCCCGCGAATTTCCTATTGACCTCCTCATCCAATTCCTTATCCCAATTCTCGTAATCCCAATAATGGATTACTTCATACTGCTCCTGCCTAGTGATCATCTTATCAAGCAAGCCCTTCTGGGTACCCTTCTCCTTAAGCTCAATGAGCGCATCCCTAACAGCCTTCATTGCCACCCTGAATGTAGTCACTGGGAATATCACGATCTTATAACCCATTTCCTCAAACTCCTTAGCCGTTATGTACGGCGTTTTGCCGAACTCAGTCATGTTTGCGAGTAATGGTACCTTAACCTCCCTTGCAAACCTTTCGAACTCCTCCCTACTCTCAAGAGCCTCTGGGAATATGACGTCAGCACCAGCCTCCACGTAGGCTTGTGCTCTCCATATTGCCTCATCTATGCCGTAGACTCCACGGGCGTCTGTCCTGGCGATTATTAGGAAGTTCTCATCCCTTCTAGCCTCAACGGCAGCCCTTATCTTCTTCACCATCTCATCGGTGGAAACAACGTGTTTACCAGAGAGGTGTCCGCACTTTTTCGGTAATTCCTGGTCCTCAATCTGTATTGCGGATGCGCCTATCGCCTCGAACTCCCTCACCGTCCTGACAACATTCAGCGTCTCGCCAAAACCTGTGTCGGTATCGACTATCACGGGTATGTCGACGGCGTCGGTTATGTACTTCGTGAACTTAACAAGCTCATCAAGCGTGAAGACGCCAAGGTCTGGCAGACCCAATGAGCTGCTGAATGCGGCACCAGATACATACAGCGCCTCAAAGCCTAGTTGCTGAATCATCAATGCCACGAAGGCATCGAAGGCGCCTGGTGCCACCACTATGCCGGGCTTTGACAATCTATCCCTAAACCAAGCCCTAACCTCGTGAGGATTCCTCTTAACCCTCCTAAGTAATACGGCATCCATCAACAGGACTACCCAAGCCTCATTATTAAAGATTAAACACATCATTAACAAAGGGTTTTTGTTAGTGAGCGGCATCAGAGATTGATGTCGAGATTAAGAGGCAAGGTTGTGTTGATCACGGGCGCGTCGAGGGGTATAGGTAGGGCTATAGCCGAAGCCGTGGTCGCCGAGGGTGCTAGAGCGATCATTAATTATAGGTCCTCAAGCAGGGAGGCTGAGGAGCTTGTTAGAAGGCTGAAGGAGAGTGGTGCTGATGTACTTGGTATTAGGGCTGATGTGTCTAGGGAGGAGGATGTTGAGAGCATGTTTAGGGTCGTTGAGGAGAATTACGGTGAGCTGTACGGCATTGTTAACAATGCAGGGCATGGATCAGCTATTATCTGGAATAAGGGATTCAATGAATTAACATGGGGCGACTTCGAGGAGGTAATCAACGTTGATCTAAAGGGTACATTCCTATGCACCAAGTTTGGCATCAGGCTTATGAGGAATGGTGGTTCAATAATCAATGTAGCATCGATTTCGGCAAAAACAGGGGATACGATGGGCATACCATACCTGGTAGCCAAGGCTGGTATAATCGCACTTACGAAATCTATGGCGTTAGCATTAGCACCTAAAACTAGGGTCAATACGGTAGTTCTTGGTAGTATCAAGACTGGTTGGATTAATTGGTTAAGTGATTCAGAGGTTGAGAGATTGATTAGGTATATACCCATGGGTAGGCTCGGACTACCTGAGGAGGTTGCCAGGGCTGTCGTATTCCTACTTAGTGATGATTCGTCATTCATGACAGGGCATGCGATAGTCATCGATGGTGGTGAGTGCACGGCATGCGATTAAGGAATTTAAGACCGCACAATCAAATGCGCATGTAGTCAAATGCGTAAGGACGTTTATTTACTCATTGCGTCCAGGATGTTGAGGAGTATGGCGTTTGGCTATTTAACATTCATAATACCCCTATACCTACATGCGGTGGGTTTCTCAGCAACCCTTGTTGGTGCGTACTTCTTCATAGCCACGATTTCGTCAGCACTGCTAGTATTGCTTTCAGGCTTTATGGGTGATATTATTGGTAGGAGGAATTCGTTAATTATAATGTCAAGCCTATTCATAATCTCAATGCTTATATTCAATATAACCAGCAATAAACTATTACTATTCCTAACATCCATCTTCGGCACAACCACGGGATCGGCTGGCGGGGGTGGTGCTGGTGGTGGTCCCGTCGCGCCGCTGCAGACCTCATTACTCGCCGATTATACTGAGCGTGATGAGAGGACTAAGGTCTTTAGTTTGGCGGTATCCATTACCATGGTATTTACCCTACTTGGTTCCGTGGTATCCTACCTGGTTTTAAGCATGGGTTTTAACGACATTGTGCTTTTCAGGTTATCCCTAGCCTTAAGTGTTGCATCGCTATTCTTACTATTCCCAATTGCTAGGGATAGGCCCAGGGTTAAATCACTTAATATTAAGAGTGTTATGCCGAGGAGGTCATCTAGATCCATAACTAAGATAGCAATTGCAGGTTCCCTGGGTAGCCTTGGTCTTGGAATGGTTACACCATTACTACCGCTGTGGTTTAGGCTTTATCTTCATGCAAGTGAGATTGAAATAAATAGTATGTACACGGCATCCTACGCGGTGTCGATAATACTCATGATGTTCGCAAGAAGAATTGAGGTCTTCCTGGGCAGGGTTAGGGCGATCACAATACTTAGGTCATTATCCACAGTAGCATTCATAATAATGGCATTAATACCCATATTCATAGTTGATGCAGCCCTTTACATAACCAGGGTGGCGCTATACATGATAACAATCCCACTGCGCCAATCCCTATCAGTTGATATTATTGATGAAAGCGAGAGAGCAAGGGGTTTATCATTAACAGGTGTGGCGCGTAGAATTCCATACGGTGTCGGTAGTAGTATTGCCGGTTTATTGATGGATTATGCCGATTACCTCCTATCCATGTTGATTGGCGGTTCAATCGCCCTACTGGATCCCATACTATATTTCATATTCTTTAGAGGGTATGATAGAGGTAGTACTTCAATTCCTAACAGCAAATAATATAAGGTTTACAATTACCTTAACTACCAATTAAAGGGTATTGTGGAATCCGTAGCCCGTACCTGGAATTGCAACTCCTCATGGTTAGTCAGCGTTAGATAACCCATGTACTGCATGCCTACAATGAAGGTTTGCGATCCCACGCATGTCAATGCCGTCTCCTGGGACCCCATTATGCTGGAATTCGTATTCAACTTAGCGGTTCCCATAACGCCGTTGTTGGTTACGTACAACGTTATCGTTAGGATCCCCTGCGAGTTCGCGCCTAGCGTGAGGACGTTGTTAAAGTTACACTTAAGCCCGCCCAGCACAAGGCCGCTTATGTACAGGTTGGTCTGTGTTGGGTTCGTTACAAGTAGTGATAACTCTATGGAACCATTGGCACTTAACCCAAGCTCGATTGGTCTGGCCTGAGGTTGTCCCTGGCTGACGCCGGTCATGGGTATGTTTCTGCCGGGGCCTGGCATTGTTGCATTAAGGCATCCAGCCACTATTGATTGTATACTCGAGTTTAGGCCTATGAAGTAATTATTTATGGCGTTGATTGCCATCGGCGGGGCCACCGTGCCGTTGAGTATGGAGTTTATTTCCGAGTCTATGACTGAGCTTAAATTACCGTAGATCCTAACCCAACATAACATAGCCTCAGTAGTACCTAGCCCATGTGCTTTTAATTGCTTAATCAGCGTCTCGTTGAGCTTCTCGATATTGTTACTGCTAATGTTGAGTATGGTTGATACATACCTTATGCGTTCGCCATATTGACTAGCCAATGCTACGCAGGTGTTTATGCTGGCGTTTAGGGATGCTATGTTACCTGCGATTGCGTTATTGAGCATTACATTGCTGCATGCATTACCCATGCTTGCTAAGTAATTGCTGTAATTAACATACCCAAGCCTAAGTAATACCTTGGACTCCTCATGCAGCTTCATGATTGCCTTAACCCCAGTTTTTGCGAGGAGCTTAAGTGCCTCCTCCCTGGTTAAGCACGTGGTATACGCATTAACGAGTTGCTCTGGGCCTATTGTTCCCGCAGCAACGCTGGGTATTAAATTATTCACTGCGGATAGGCATGCACTGACGTTACCACTCACGTAGGACCAGGCACTCGCACCTAGTGTGCTTGTTATGTTTAGGTACGTGGAATTCACACCGCTCATTAACTGCCCCTCCCACGTGCTCATTATCAATCGTAGGTACTCCTCCCTAACCCCTGGACTGCTCACCACCTTAGTGGTTACGGAGACCTCAGCCCTTAATAACGCCAACTGTGCTTCAGTGATGTTTTGCGTATACTCCGCACTCTTTATGCTTAGGTATAGGTTGTTGAGTATGGGCGTGACAGTCTGTACCGTGGCGCTGAGCCCAGGGCTTATCGCCACCGCCGTGCCGAGTGTGGTGTTGAGTAGAGACACTACCCTTAGCGACTCCTGGATGTTTCCCGAGTTAACGTAACCACCTGCATAACCTAGTGCGTTGAGTGTTAATGCCGTGGTTACATTGCTGTTATTTAGTGAAGTCTCAACGTACGAGTTGAGGTTAGTTACTGTATTGGCGTAGTTGCTTATGATTAGTGATGTATTGTTTGATATGTGGCTAGCCATTAATTGCGCTGATAATGCTATGGCTTGGTTTAGGAGGGTTATTGCCTCTACGTAATTACCAACCGACGCCTCAGCCTGTGCCTTACTTATTAATTGGGTAACAGATGTAGTATTAATACCATACTCACCTAGTTTATTTACCCACTGCTCAGCGATTTGTAAGTGAACCTCATAGGACACCTCAAGGCCCATTGAGGCTTGGACAGAGGTTTGGGCGTGCACTGTGGCCACCACAGCTATTGAGAGGGCCAGTGCCAGTACCATAATTACTATTTGCGTCCTCATCACCAGGGAGTTCTCACACCGATATTTAAGGAATGGTGCGTGGAAAGACCGTGGAAAGCCAGGAAAAGCCTGCTCAAACGAGCACCTAGTACATGTGCACTGTGCCCTCCCTAAGGATTCTACTGAATGCGTAATTCGATAATGAGATACCAATCACTAGATAGGCCAGCGTGAGCACAGCCAATGGCCATAGGTAACCCAGCAATTGTGGTGTGCCGTAGTTATTGAGCATGGCTTCTCTAAGGCCTGATAATGCCCAGGTCAGCGATAACGAGTAACTAACGTACCTCAACCACGTGGGTAGGATGGATACTGGAAAAACCACACCACCCAATAGGTTTGAGGCGACTGAGGTGAATAGTGCCACGGGGTTTCCCTGCTTAACAATAAGCACCACAGCACCTGCTATTAGGTTTAATCCGATTATTGATAATAAGTAAAGTAGTAGAAATAATAATGTTGATGCGGCGTTAACGTGGTATTGAACACCAAGCCCAACGCCTATGGCTAGCACCATGATGGCGCTCATGGAGTTAATGACCAATCCCCATATGGTATTATACATCATTAATGCCATTGGCTTTAGTGGTGATGCCACTAGGTACTCCAGCGTACCAATTAATTCCTCGTTCCTGATACGACCAGCTAGCGTAACCACGGATGCTGAGAAGTACCCTTGAAATGCTGTGCCTATTACCATGAATGCCGTATAATCCCTAATCAATGAGAATTTACCAAAACCGAGGGTTAGTCCAATGAAGAAGTATATGAACACAGGAATCACCCAATTAATGACTGTCAGGAAAACCTGGGTCTTGTAACTAATCCACATCTTCCAACCCCTAATAACAACGAAGGCATAAACCCTATCCAACACACCCATCACGCCCACCCCTCCCTCCTCCTCATAACCCTCTCCATCCTACGTGCATTACCCTCAGCCGTGGCGACCTCAACGTCGATATCCACTACCCTAACCCTACCATTGAGCATTGCCAATCTACTTATTAATTCATTGAACCTATCAATACTTGTCACCACCACATACTCGCCCTGCCCAACACGCTTCACGTTAAATCCATCAAGGTTAACGACATCACCCCTGATTAGGACTTTAACGGTCTTAAGGGCTGGTGCTTCATTCAATATTCGCTTATTGATGTAAATCACCGTATCGGCAAGCTCTATCTCCTGGGGATCGTGAGACGCAAGTATTATTGTCTTCCTACCCCTAAGACCCCTTAGGAAATCAAGTATTGCGTGCTTAGCATCCGCATCAATGCCGCTGGTTGGTTCATCAAGCAGTAGCACGTCGGGATCGTGTATGAGCGCCCTGGCAATCTCCAACCTCCTCATCATGCCCGTGCTGTATGTGGCGACCCAATCATTAGCCCTTTCACCAAGACCCAAGTCCCTAAGTAATTCAATCGCCCGAGCCCTGGCCTCCCTAAGCGATAAGCCATACAACGCCCCAAAGAATACTAGGTTATCCACTGCGGAGATTCTCCAGTAAACTCCACGATCCATGGGCGTCATAAATCCAACCCTGCGCTTAGCCCTTGGGTCCGTAGACCTGTAACCATATACCGAGACATAACCACCGTCGGGAATTAATATACCAGCCGCTAGCCTAAGCAAGGTTGTTTTGCCAGCTCCATTGGGGCCAACAAGCACGACAATCCTGCCCTCGGGTATTTCCAGGTAGACATCCTCAACAGCAATAACGTGACCAAACCTCTTGGTAACATGATTGAACACAACAGCCGACACTTAGTCGTTATCGAAAAATACACTTATAACTCTTTCTAATGGTATTGAACAACGTTTTCGTAAGTTCGTAAGTAATCTTTATAAGTTTGTGACTGTGCATCCAAACCCGCGGGGGTGCCCGAGCCAGGTCAAAGGGGGCGGACACCTCAGGTCAGTTAAAAGAGGCCGCACTTAAGATCCGCTGGCGAAGGCCTGCGTGGGTTCGAATCCCACCCCCCGCACCAAATAAAACTCATTAATTGTTATTTTGGAAATTGAAATTTAATTGCATTAATTCGAGATTTAATTCGGGATTATGCTTTATTTCTTTGTAAAATTTCTTTAATATACGTTGATTAATGATATTTTAATCCTAAGAATCACGTAATATTTATAAAGATTTCTCAAAAAATGTATCCCATGACGGCAGCCGTGATATTACAAGCAACAACGTCTGTATGGACTGCTTTATCGAGCATGTTGTCTACGATAATACTTGCAATACCATCCATAATACTGTTCATAATAATAGCGTTGATAGGTTATGCCATAGCCGTTATCGTGGCGAAGGTAATAAAGAGGCTCCTGCCAATGCTGATTAAGCAGGCTGGCTTGAGTCCTGAGATTGTGAGTATCATTGCTGGTGCTGTTGAGGCGTTCATAATACTCATTGCCTTGGCAATCGCATTCTCCGTACTTAACCTCGGGCCCGCTACCGTGTGGGTTGCCATGATTGCGAAGTACCTGCCATCACTCGCAGGTGCCATAATACTGTTAACCCTCGGCTTGCTCCTCGTTGATTTGCTCGTGGACTACATGCAGAAGAAGATGGGTACCACCGATGAGTTACTCGGTACTATAATCAACGTGTTGAGGTTCGGTCTTTATGCGGTCATAATAACGATAGCGGCTAACCTAGCCATATTCTATTGGATACCGAATATAAGTCCGTACCTATTTTACGACATAATAATCGCATCCATAATACTGCTCTTCAGCTTTAGCATCGTTAACAAGGCAATTAATGACCTTAAGAAGGAGCATCCAGAGATGGGTAGTGTGCTTGGTTATGCTAGGCTCATCTTATACGCCGTGTTCATACTGGTTGTTGTTGCAATAATAGTTCAGCCGTTTGCGAATATAACGCAAATAATATATGCCATGTCATGGGGTCTGGCCATAGCCTTCGGCATAATAGTCATACCACTCATATACGCACTCGCTAAGAGGCTTGTTCAATCATCATAATAATAAAAATAAGGCAACGCTTCAAAATTAAAAATCATCATTACCTATCTTGGGTAAATACGGAAGCCTATACTGGAGCTTTACGTAAATTTTCACCCAATCAATCTTGAATATTACCACTGCCAAGGCCGTGAATATGACAGCCATGATGACCTGGAATAGGGATATGCCTATGCTATATCTAAATGCTGTGTATATTGATGAGAATAGCAATAGCTCTATCGGTATCTCAACGGAGCTCTTTATGACCTTACCAACTAGAACGTAGGTGTTTAGCTTTAATGGGCTTATAATGGCCGCCCCAGCCCCTATGTAGAGGTAATCATCAAGTGGAAGGCCCGGTATTGCGGCTAGTACGATTACCAAGATCCATAGTGGTGCCTTGTTCGATAAGGCTCCTATCAATCTGACAGCGCTCGTCTTCCTCAACGGCCTCTTTAATGCATAACCCAACGCGTAGGATACGTTCTTTGATATCGCAGCGCCCACGGCGGTCACAATAATTACTATTAGGGTGTTGTAGGGGGAGGCACCAATGCTCAGTAGTAACAGTGAGGCGTAAACGGTGTAGGCCTCGCCGAAGAATGGTAATGCATTGCTTACGAAACTTATTATGAATACCGCAATTAATGCGTATATGAAATCCATACAAACCCCGGCTTATTCATTAATTTTTAGGCTTTTTAATGAAAATATGGCGACACCCACAGCCAATGCCACCAACGCTATGCCAACCACTAAGAATGCCATGTTGTAGCCAGTTAATGAGGTGTTTTGAATATTGAATGACGCATTGCTCACATTTATTGATTGTATATTAGTTATTATGAAGGGCGTACCACACGAGTTAGTTGATGCGGCTAGTTCGTAAAGTGCCTGTGAATACGATGCGGCTAGTTCATAGAGTTGGAGCGCTGCCGCTAAATCATTGATGCCACCTGTTGAGTTGTAGTCGTTTAGGTAGTAATTGCCGAAGTCTATGTAGGATATTGCAAGCATTGGGAATAGACCGCATCTATTCTCGGCCTCGTACGTGTTGAATACCGCTAACTTCCTAACGTACTCCGTTATATTTATTAAATAACCAGCACTTTCCTGCCCATTGATTGTTGGTGTAAATAGCGAGTGCAGCATTACGTCATTACTCGATATTGCATCAAGGCTCTGCGCCAGGGCTAGTGGGTAAAGCCCATTTTGGTAATTGTTTTGGGCATTCTGAACCTCTTGCGTTATGGAATTCATCCACTGCTTTATATTAGGAAGATTAGTAAGACCGACAGCGTTCAATAGTGAGATTGTGTACTCAGTTATTGACTGAGCATAGACCAGGTACATACTCGTTAGTTCCTCGAGATAATTAGTCGATATTGGTGCACCACCATTTATTGCGTTGAGTACTGCAAGCCAATCACCCAAGGTCTCAATCCTAGCCTTAGCATATGCTAAGTTACTTATTGCGTCAGCAATATCGTTCGTTGCCAAGTCCTGGCTTGCAGCCGTTAATGACTGCTGCGCATCCTCAATCCTATCGTATATTCCAATTATTATGTCTATGTTTGCCGTGGTTACATTGTAGTGGGAAACGGCGTCACTATAGTAGTTGAGTTCATTATTTAATTGGTTAAGTAATCCGTAGAGTTGGCTTGTGGTATAATTCTGCATCTCATCTTGGTAATAATTAATTAATCCTTGGAAACCGAGGCTTGCCGCTGTGTAGTACATGCCCTGGTTTGCATAATTGATTGCCCGTTCTACGTATTTGGAAACGTTTGGGTCCGTGGAATTAATGGCCCCGCTCTTAATTAACCTGTCATATATTCTCATCCAGAGGAATTTCGTAATATTGACGTAGGCCGTATTCTTCAACTCCTCGCTTGATATCGATGGTATTGTGAGGTTAATACCAGTGAAGTAGTAAATGGCTTGCCTAACGCTCATTATGGGTATAACATCCACACCAAGGCTTCTACCATAACTCACTAGATTAATGACCTGCCCAGTACTCGTTTGGTACTCCTGCTGCCCATACGGTATCAACACAACCTCGTAGCCCTCCTGGGCAGCGGCCTTTATTTTAGCTGGCAACCCTCCCACTGGTCCTATGGACCCATCTGGCAATATCATGCCGGTCATCACGACGTCGGGATTTAATGTATGGTTTGTTATTAATGCCCACATGGCAACGGTCATGTAACCACTGGCTGATGGTCCGCCGATCTCGAGGGTTGTTGGTTCCACATTTATTAGGAAGTTATACTTATTGAATGGTTGGTTCGCCAAGTATGTGGCGACCAGGGCAGCTATCTGTGATGATGAGATGAACGTGCCGCTCTCGGCGGTTGGTAATGGGCTTGAGGCAATGTACACATAGCCCGAGCCTAGCGTCATTGCTGTTACTGTTATGTTTATGACAGCACCTGTGTCGTTTGAGGATACTGCGAGTGCATGTATTGTTATTGATCTCGTATAAACCTGTTGCCACTCAGTGGCTAATAATGCCGCGGTTAACAATGCCACGGTTAGGGATAAGGTTAATATTACGATTATTCCAGCCCACCTTCTCATACGACATGATCAAGGATCCCGTTATTAATAAAGCTTACACACTTCCTTAGCGTATTTAATTCCGTGGCTTTAGTGATTTTTGAGTTCATGTAAGTAGGGATATCAATACCGCCTTTGATGTATGAAGCCTATTCTCCGCCTGATCCCAC